>CAZXJK010000173.1:0-6305 GCA_964640895.1 uncultured Methylomonas sp. | reverse complement strand
TGGTATCAAACGTACCAGTATTGAACCACATGCCACTAGTTATTGCTAGATTTTCTTGTGAGTAGAACTGATCGGCTCCTAGGACTCCAATTGGGCCAGGTATAAGGTCGACTGCATCCATCTCATGGACTATCTCGTGGTTAAGGTGACTAAAGGTGTGTGTTGCGCCAGGGGCTACAGGGAAGCCTGCAGGGAATCCAGTAGTTGATTCTGATAGTACGATAGCATCAGCATTGGCAAAAGTGTAAGTCCCAGTGCCGCCGCCCGAAAGAAAGGTGCCGTAAGTACCTTGCACTGTTGCGTCCCAGTCGGTGCTAGAATCAATGCGCACTTGTACTCTACCATTTGCATTAACGGCAGAGTTGTTGGTAAAGTCAGATTGGTTGGATATTGCTCCGTTGACAACAAAGTGAATGCTATCTAATACTATAGATTGGTTAGGCCCCGCTGTGATGCCTTGATCAATAATGACTTGGCCAAATGTTGGTAGGCTAAGTATTGGGTTTGCGAATCCAACGCCAACATCGGTAACGCTGTTCAATGTACCAAAGCTATCACTTACGGTCGTTGTATAAAACTGTCCAGCCATTGCTGAAGTTGCGGATAATGCAAGCACTGAGGCTGCAATTGTCAGGGGTAATTTTTTCATAAATAATCTCTACTTAAAATAGTTGTAATAAATTGCAGTCCAGCTATCTCGTAGTTAGGAGATCTGAGACTTTCCGGCCCTACTTTGCAGTAGGTGTGGCAGGAGGGTTGATGCAATAATGTATATTGCATCAACTGCTAATAAGTTATGCATAGTTTGTGCCATTTAATATTTCATGTTAAAAAACAATCATGTATGAATATTTTTGTGTGGGTGGATGTGTTGGGTGTAAAAAAAGTTGACACGTAAATGTAGGATTTTTATGCATTATCCCTTTAATTATGAATGGGGGGCTGTGTTTTGAAAATTCATTTAGGCCTTATTAAGGTATTGATAAGTTAAGTCATTAGCCTATATTGTTAGGTCTTAAAAAAGAAGTTAGGCTTATTTTTTAAGAGTTAGTTATTATGAGTAATTGCAGTGCCAGCCAAAATAGCTGTAAAATTTTTTGACAGTTGCGTTGGGTGATTGCTAAATGCTTAAGCGTGTAGCTCTATTTATCAATACAAAACGAACTAAAAATCTTACCCAGTAGGTCATCCGAGCTAAATTCCCCAGTAATTTCAGCCAAATAATTTTGTGCTTGCCTTAAATCTTCAGCAACCAGCTCACCTGCTTGGTGCTGTTGTAATTGCATTAGCGCATTTCGTACATATTCCAATGCTTTGTTTAATGCCTCTATATGTCTACGCCTAGCGATAAATACATTATCTGCTGCCCCAGCAAAGCCCACACTTTGTTTTAAGTGTTGAGTGAGCAAATCCATGCCAGCGCCCTTTTTTATAGAAAGATATATTTGGGTGCCATGCTGATTTTCAATTAATTCGGGTTGGATATTTAGTAGGTCAATTTTATTGTAAATTTTTTTGACACTAATATCTTTAGGTAGGGTGGCTAAAATACTTTCAGATTCAGGATTATTGGCATCAATCAGTAATAGGGTCTTATCTGCTTTTTGTATTTTGGCATGGGCACGGCGTACCCTTTTTTTTCGTTTAAAAATGCTCGTTCAGAAAATTCGCTAGGATTGGCTAGGTGGCAACCTAAGGGAGCTGGAAATAAATAATCGTCCGATATTGGGTAGGATTTTTGTTTGTCTTTGGTGGTGTCGTAACGGGCGCGTAGCAAGCTACGTAACTGTTACGACACCGCTAAAGACGGACAAAAAGACCAACAAGATTGGATGATTATTTTTTTCCATCTCCCTAAGGTAAGAATGCGTTAAAGTAGTATGTCTAGGATGACTGCGCCCGAGGATATAGGGTAGTTTATTTATACGCATTGCCACGACTATCGGCTTTATAAACATAAATAAATAATTCAGAATCAGTTATCTCGTATAAAAAACGGTATTTACTGATGCGCAGTCTAAAATGGCCTTGTTTATTCACTAAGGGTTTGGCATCTAAACTTTCTGAAAAAGGGTCTTGTGCTAATAGCCTCTAAGCGAGTGATAATTTTTGTTCTTAATTTCTTGTCTGACTTATCCAAAAATTTAGCCACTTGCCTAGACACTGCTAACTTAGGGATCTGGAAATAAATAATCGTCCGATATTGGGTAGGATTTTTGTTTGTCTTTGGTGGTGTCGTAACGGGCGCGTAGCAAGCTACGTAACTGTTACGACACCGCTAAAGACGGACAAAAAGACCAACAAGATTGGATGATTATTTTTTTCCATCTCCCTTAGCTCGCGAGGCGTTGAATTAGTTGTGCTGGATAATCAAGAGTGCATGCAGTTGATGCGCACCTTTATTGCAAATAATGGCACACTTTGGTCTGAAGATATTGGTGAGTAATATTTTCTATCCTTAGACGGTATTTTAAAAGAAAAGATTTTTAGGAGGTTTTGTGGAAAAAATGATGCATAACAAATTTATAGTAAGTTTTATTATCGGGCTTAGTTTTTTTATAAATATATCTGTTGCTCATGCTAAGACAGTCGTAGATATGCAAACTAACCATGGCTTAATTACCATCCAGTTAGAAGATGAAGTTGCACCTATTACCGTGAGTAATTTTCTTAACTATGTAGATGAAGGCTTTTATGATGGCTTGGTATTTCATCGCATTATTGAGGGGTTTATGAGTCAGGGAGGCGGGTTTAATCAGGACTTGCGCCGGTTAGTTACCCGTGATCCTATTGTTTTGGAAAGCAATGTAGGTCTTAGTAATCTGCGTGGTACGATTACTATGGCGCGCACTAGTGTGCTTGATTCAGCGACTTCCCAGTTTTTTATTAACGCCGTAAATAATACCCGTTTAGATTATAGTAATACTGAATCTCCAGGTTATGCTGTATTTGGTACTGTGATTGAAGGCATGGAGGTAGTTGACGAAATTAATAAGGTAGCAATAGGTGTAAATGATGTGCCACTGGAAAATGTTGTTATTGAAGTAGTGCGTCGACGTGAAGCGCAGTTGAGTTTTGCTATGCGAAGTGATTACCGTGCAGGTGATACTTTTTCCATTCAGCTTGAGGAAACAATGTCACGCTCTGCAGAGTTAGACTTGTGGGTCGCAATTTTAATGCCAGATGGTAATGTATTGTTTGCTACTGAACAGGGGTTTTCTACTATACCCACTGCATATAAAGCGGCAGTGGCAACGACAGAGATAAATCATTTAATTTATAGTGTGACGGTTCCATCTGGTATTACTGGAGAATATACGCTTGCAGCTATTTTTAATAAGCCAGGGACTGGTTTAGATGATTTGGTGCATAGTTTACGTTCTAATTTTGAGCAAGTAACCATTGAATTTATGCAGTAATGATATAAATATGCTTTGCGCATAATAACAGGTTGTTCAGGAAATTTTTAATGACAAACAAAGCAGGCGGGACGCAGGTCTTTAGCCTGCTTTGTTTTATGTTTTAGGGTGCCCTGACAGACCAAGTTTCACTTTTAATGCCACACAATAAAAAAAGCACCTAACTTAGGAACGGATAACAATGAAGCTAATACTGAAGATTTTAATTGCATTATTCATAGTGGCATCCATCGGCTACTACTCAATTGATTTTCTCTTAAATTTCTGGTGGTTTAGTTCCTTAAAGCTGGGTACTTTTTATATTTTACGTGAGAGTTATGCAGGGTTGGTGATAGGCGGTACCACTATTGCAGTTGCGGGGCTGGTCTATTTTAACTTGGCTTATGTGGCGCGTGCATTAGCCTTATCGACTATCAATGACCTGAAAGGTATCTTGGCAATACTGTCACGACATCCCATCATGCTATTTTTGTTCTCATTGCTCGTGGTCATACCTCTTTTAGAGCCTGTATATAGTCATTGGGAAAGCTTTTTGCTGTTTTATTTTGGTGCAAGTTCCGAGTTAACAGACCCTGTATACGCTAAAGATATTAGTTACTATTTATTCTCCTACCCTATTTATGAACTGATACAAGCAGAGTTACTGTGGATATTGGCTCTAGTCTTGGCTTTGGTGAGCTGTCTATATACTATTTTTTACAAAAAATATCACGATAGTCAACTAAACTTCCCTGTTGCAGCCAAATTGCACTTAGCAACGTTGGTATCACTACTCGTATTGGTAGAAGCCTGGTCGATTGCCTTACAGCGCATTGCGATATTGTACGAAGATCGACACCTCCCTGTTTTCTATGGACCTGGTTTTGTCGAAATGAACTATCGGCTTCCTTTAATCTGGCTCAGTTTTCTATTGTTTTTAGCAACCGCCATTGCTGCTATTTATTTTATCTATAAGGGCAATAAAGGCAAACTGGTACTGGGTTTGGGAGTTGCATATTTGTTAGTGCTGGGGATAAAACAGATTGATTTTATTCCCAATATGATTGATGACTATTATGTTGCGCCTAATCCTGTCGATACGGAAGCAAGTTATATGCGCAATCATATTCAAGCCACGACCGATGCCTTTAATTTTGCCGATATCAAAGAAATTGATTATGCGCTCGTCTCATCGCTAACAGAGAGTATTGGCACCGAAATTAAACGGGAATTACATAATATTCCACTCTGGGATAACGATTTGCTCGCACCTGTGTTTGAGCAATTGCAAAGTATCCGCCCCTATTTTAGCTTTAATGAGGTTGCGGTAGATCGCTATTATTTTGCTGGCAACAATCATCAAGTGAATGTGGCCGCTCGTGAGTTAGATTATCAAAGCTTACCAGCAGAAGCACAAAATTGGCGCAATCAACACCTAGTTTATACGCACGGCTATGGCTTGGTCATGTCACCTTCACATCAAAGTGGTAATCAGCCCATGCAATGGTATATGCATAATTTTGGGCAGGTAGAGCATGATGCAAAATTAACCCTACAGCAGCCTGAGGTTTTTTATGGTTTAGCAAATTACCCCTATGCCATTGTGCCCAATGCCGAATTAGCACCGTTAGCTGATAAAGCCTCTGGTGATATGAGTACTGACTATCAAGGCACGGGGGGCTTACCCATCTCCTCATTGTTGTCAAAAGCAGTGGTAGCCATTTTTTTTAAAGATGAACGTATCTTTTTTTCCGCAGCGATTAATCAACAAAGTCGTATTTTAGTGCGCCGGAATATTCTACAGCGTATTAAAGTGATTGCGCCATTCCTAGTTTTAAGTAAAGAGCCTTATCCGGTCGTGGTTAACAATAAAATTTATTGGATTGTGGATGCATTCACTTATTCCGATCGTTATCCATTAGTAGAACCGATTAGCTTACCTAATGCAGGCAAACACGCAGTAAAATTTAACTATGTACGTAACTCAGTCAAAATTATTGTCGATGCTTATAATGGCTCAGTCGATTTTTATGTGGTTGATACGAAAGACCCCATCATTAAAACCTACCAAAACCTTTATCCTAGCTTATTTAAAGACATCACTGCAGTACCAAAATCTTTCATAAAACATTTTAGTTATCCAGAAGGCTGGTTTGCGTTACAAATGCGCTTATATGCACGTTACCATCAAAAAGAGCCAGAAATCTTTTACCAGCAAAATGAAACCTTAGAGTTTTCATTAATGGATGGTAAACCTGTGCAGCCGTATTATCTAACGCTAGATATTGAAGAGCACTTACAAGCATTACCAGCAGAACGACAAAAATTTATTTTAGTCAGCCCGTTGTCACCGATAGGGCGGGAAAATTTAGACTCGATAGCCATTGCAGGTTGTCTAAAACCAGTGCATTGTGAAGAGCATTATCAAGACGATATTTATGTCTATAAATTTTCTAAAGAGATTCAAGTCGATGGGCCTGGGCAAATTAGTGCCTTAATGAACCAAAATACCGATATTTCCGCGCAATTTACCTTATGGGATCAGCATGGCTCTAAGGTCATTCGTGGGCGAATGATTATTGTGCCGATAGAGCATTCCTTGTTGTATATTCAACCTTTGTATTTAGAGGCAGAGTCAGAGCAAGGTTTTCCAAGTTTGGTCAAGGTGTTGGTGGCCATGAACCACGAAACGGTTATCGGTGATTCGTTGCCGGAGGCATTTGAAAAGTTGCAGCAAAAATTGCGCAAGAGTGTACAGTAGGGCGACTGTTATTAAGGAGCGTACATGAAACAACGGTAGTGGGTGAAAACGGTTGTTTTTAATTTTCCACCAATCTATAAACTGACTACAGGCTAAGGCACCTGGAAATAAATAATCATCCATCTTTACTGGTTTTTTTGTCCGTC
>CAZXJK010000172.1:0-6319 GCA_964640895.1 uncultured Methylomonas sp. | reverse complement strand
CAAACAAAAATCCTACCCAATATCGGACGATTATTTATTTCCAGCTCCCTTAGTCTAATGTTTCCCGTTGTTCCAAAGCACCTTGATCAGGACGTTGCAATTCCCATTGCCCAAAATTATCAAAGTAGTTTTCAGGCCATTGATTAGTAACTTCTCGCTTTACTAATTCTGCAAGGTACTTAGAAACTGATAAATGAGCATGTTCAGCTTTTAGCTTTACACTATCAGCTAATGAGTCTGGGAGGTAAAAATGTAGTTGAGCCATGTATAATTCCTAAAAATATATTTGCTATATTTGCATTATCATAGATATGTAATATTATTGTCAAATTGACCTTAAATCAGTGTTGTTAAACAACGTGGCACAGATTAAGTACCCAAGCATAATTAAAGCTATTGAGTATGCAGAGCCATAACAACACAAGAATTTACAAGTTACTCTGACTAAACCAACCAGCATCCACTATAATATTACAAAATGCTAATTAAATACTCGCTATAGCCTCTTATGGCGTACAAATTTACCTCTTGCACTAAAAACACTTAATACATAGCTTTGAAGATTAAATTCCTGCTACTTATTTTTGTCACGATGCTTCTAGGTGCCTGCGCGGTTCCCATAGAGGAAATCAAGCCACCTACCGAAATCCCAGAGCAATTCTCGCAAACAGGTTTTATACCAATGCAAGAACAATGGTGGCTAGTGCTTAATGACCCACAACTTAATCAGTTAATCGACTCAGCGTTAAACAATAACTTCAGCTTATTAGCTGCCTTTAATCGTTTGCAACAAGCACAAACACTTGCCGATAAAACCAGTGCTGATTTGATTCCCAGTATCAGTGCAATATTCAATGGTGACCAAACCTATCGCAATACCGTAGATAACTCCCATTTCAGCTTAGGCTTAGGGGCAAGTTATGAGGTTGACTTATGGGGAAGAATCCGCGCCCAAACGCATGCTGCTGAGTTAGACGTACAGGCAGCTGCTGAAAATTTAAATACGGCCGCTATTTCTGTTTCCACCGAAGTGGCCATTACTTGGTATCGCTTAGTCGAACAACGTAGCCAATTGCAATTACTACAACAACAAATCAAAACTAACCAAGACAATGTACAGTTGCTACTCTCACGCTTTGCAGGTGCGCAAGCCACGGCAGCTGACTTATTTCAACAACAACAAACCTTAGAAGCTACCATTGGCGACCAAAGTGATGTGCTTGCTAATACCCAAGTACTGAAACATCAATTAGCCATATTGACGGGTAATACACCCCGCATGCTGAACATTCCGGAACAGAATTACCTGCCTGACTTACCCGTACAACCACAATCAGGTCTTAGTAGTGAATTATTACAACGCCGCCCTGATTTACGCACTGCCTATTATCGGGTACAAGCGGCTGATCAACGCATCGCCTCCGCTATTGCCGACCGCTACCCAAAATTAAGTTTATCAGCCAGCATTGATACCACCGCTCCTAACTTGCAATCCTTATTTAATAACTGGATTGGTACTTTGGCAGGTAATGTCATTATGCCTATTGTTGATGGTGGCCGACGAGCAGCTGAAGTAGAGCGAACCCAAGCCGTTGCGGCAGAGGCCTTAAATAATTATGCCACTGCCATTCAACAGGCAATTAAAGAAGTTGAAGATGCTTTGATTCAAGAGCAGCAACAGCAAAAGCTCATTGTTAGTCTGGATAAACAATATCAATATTCACAACAAGCAACCCTGCAAATTCGTACCCGTTATATATATGGTGCCATTGATTTTTTAAGGGTATTATCCACACAAATCAGCCAACAAGCATTAGAGCGCAGGCGTATTCTTGCCAAACGTTTGTTAATAGAATATCGCATCCAATTGTACCGAGCCCTTGCCGGCAGTTGGACATTACCTGATGCCATCAATACCGAAGCTCCTCAATCTAAGGACAATCAACATGGCTAAGCGCCTTTTACAATGGATTCCTGCATTCCTTATTTTAAGTCTCTGCTTCGGCTTATCTTATTATTGGCTAAGCAATAAACCTAAGGCCAAGGCTAAAGCACCACAAAAAATTATTCCACTGGTTGACTTTATTCAGCCACAGGTTATCGACCACCCAACCACCATCCAAGCAATGGGCAGCATCATACCAGCACAACGTGTTAATTTAACGTCACGAATTAATGGCATGGTCACTGCCGTCAACCCTAACTTTATTCCAGGTGGATTTTTAAAAAAAGGCGAGCAAATTGTGCAATTGGATCCTACCGATTATAAGCTGGCTCTTGCGGCAAAAGAGAATGAATTAGCCAAAGCACGATTTGAATTAACCTTAGAAAAAGGCCAACAAGCCATTGCGCAACGTGAGTTTAAATTATTAAGTAGCCAACTTGATGCACAAAGCATGGAGTTAGTATTACGCAAACCACATTTAGCCTTAGCAAAAAGTAAAGTGAAGGCAGCGGAAGCCGCACTTAAGCAAGCACGCCTGAATTTACAGCGCACTAAAACCAAAGCTCCGTTTAATGCCATTATTTTG
The DNA here is from genome assembly GCA_964640895.1 of uncultured Methylomonas sp. Classification (GTDB taxonomy): domain Bacteria; phylum Pseudomonadota; class Gammaproteobacteria; order Methylococcales; family Methylomonadaceae; genus Methyloprofundus. Next base: position 3,788 of record CAZXJK010000172.1, on the reverse strand, counting down.
GAAACCAATGCCCATATAGGCTCTTGGGTATCGACCTTTTCCACGGGGACACCTTTGGTTAAATTGGCTGGCATTGATCGCTTCTGGATTGCGGCGACCCTACCCGTAAAGCAATTAAAATATATAGATATTCCCGGCATTAATAATACAGCTGGCGCAAGCGTCAAAATTAGCCATAAAGCCGCATGGGAAGCGCATGCTTATCGCACCGGCACCGTGATCCGCTTACAGGCCGAACTAGAAGACACCGGGCGTATGGCACAAATCATTATTGAAGTGCTCGACCCGTTAAGCCAAAGCCCTGCCAATAAAGATGCGCCTCCCTTAATACTAGGGTCTTTTGTACGTGCAGATATTACCGGACGCACACTAACAAGTGTGATCGCCATTCCGGACACCCTACTCTACAACGGCCAACAAATATGGTTACTCAGTGCAGAAAATACTTTAAGTATTATCGCTGTTAAACCTGTCTGGAAAGAGCATGGCAAAATATTTATTGCAGGCAACCAACTCCCCGATAACGCCCGCATAATCAGTAGCCCATTAACAACGCCAGTACAAGGCATGCAACTTCGCACTAGCAGCAAGCAGGACTGATTACAATGAAAATGGATGCACATGGACCGGTAAGCTGGATGGCGGCTCACCCTGTTGCCGCTAATTTGGTAATGTTTGCTTTTATATTAGGTGGGCTATTATTTCTGGATAATATGAAACAGGAGGTTTTTCCTGATTTTGTGACTGATAATATTAGTATCAATGTGACTTATACAGGAGCCGACCCAGAAGAAATAGAGCGCGGCATGTTATTGGCAATAGAAGATGCTGTTTCCAGCTTGGAGGGAGTTGACGAAATTAGCTCCACGGCACAAGAAGGTTTTGGCTCAGTTATTGTCGAGGTAATAACGGATGCTGATATTAACCTGCTCGCACAAGACATCCAACAAGAAGTTGACCTAATCACCACCTTTCCCGAAGATGCTGAAGAACCTAAAGTCAAGATTATTGCCAGTAAACGCAAAACGGTTTCCTTAGTTTTATATGGCGAAGCGGAAGAGCATGTATTACATGAATTAGCCGAAAATTTTCGTGAACAGCTCTTACAATCGGATAATATTACCCAAATTGAACTTGCTGGTGTGCGCCCGCTAGAAATTAGCATTGAAATTCCACAAGAAAATTTGCGCCGCTATAAACTCTCACTTGCAGCTGTTGCTCAGCGTATCCGCAATGCCAGTATCGACTTACCAGGCGGTAGTATCAAAACTGATAACGGCGAAATTTTAGTGCGCATGCAAGAACGCAAAGAGACTGGTCAAGATTTTGCAAGCATGCCGATCATTACCACCGAATCGGGCGGCCAAGTTTTATTAGGTGATATTGCAACCATTACTGACGGCTATGAAGATACTGATTATTCAGCCAACTATAATAACTACCCAGCGATTATGTTGCAGGTTTATCGTGTCGGTAATCAAGCGCCAATAGAAATTGCCGATACTGTTAAACAACAAATTGCACTCAGCAAAACCACACTACCTAAGGGTATTCATGTAGAAATTCGCTATGATGCCTCAGCAAGCTATGCCGACCGGGTCGATTTATTACTACGTAATAGCGCTTTAGGCTTAATACTTGTCTTTATTACCTTAGCTTTATTCTTGGAGTTACGTTTAGCTTTTTGGGTGATGACTGGCATTCCGATTGCCTTCCTTGGTTCATTTCTGATTTTGCCAACTGTCGGTATTTCACTAAATATGATTTCCCTGTTTGCCTTTATTATTGCCCTCGGCATTGTGGTCGATGATGCCATAATTATTGGCGAAAATATTTATCATTATCGACAAGAAGGCTACCCTGCCCTAGAGGCAGCCATTAAAGGTGTGCAAGAAATGGCAGCCCCCGTTACCTTTAGTATTTTGACTAATATTGCTACCTTTATGCCCTTATTTTTTATGCCAGGTGTCATGGGTAAAATTTTTGTCATGATTCCTACTGTTGTTATTACGGTCTTTATACTCTCACTGGTAGAAAGTTTATTTATATTGCCACATCATTTAGCCAGTATTAATAACCAGCATGGTGCTGGCTTTCAATACTGGCTACATACTAAACAACAACGTTTTAGTCACGGCTTTCGCAACTGGACCCAAAAATATTATGGTAATGCCTTAGAACTGACTTTAAACCACCGCTACTTAACCATTATCACGGCTATTGCATTACTTATTGCCACCCTGTCCTATGCAGCCAGTGGTCGCATGGGGTTCTCTATGTTCCCCAAAACTGAATCAGATTTTGCACAAGCAACCTTTAGCTTACCATTTGGTACTCCAGTCGAAAAAACGCAAGCAATTGTTAAACAACTAGTGCAGACAGCACGCGCTACTACTGAAAATGTAAACAATGGCGAGCAGCTCATTCGGGGTATTTTTGCTGAAATCGGCAAAGGAGGGAGCCATAAAGCCTTTGTGCGTGTTTATTTAGCCTCGCCTGAAATACGTCATAAAATTATGAGTACCGCTGAATTTAGCGGGTCATGGCGTAGCAATACCGGTGAAATAGTAGGTGTCGAAAGTCTTATTTTTGAATCAGATTCAGGAGGCCCTGGCTCCGGTTCGGCAATAACAGTAGAGTTAACCCACCGTGATACTGCTATTTTAGAACAAGCCAGCCAACAACTGGCAAATGCATTACGCGCTTATCCCATGGCTAAGGATATTACCAATGGCATGAGCCAAGGTAAGCAACAATTAGATTTTAGTATATTACCCGAAGGTGAAAGCTTAGGCCTAACCGCGCTCTCTGTTGCTAGACAGGTGCGTAATGCCTTTTATGGTACTGAAGCATTGCGTCAACAACGCGGCCGTAATGAAATCAAAGTGATGGTACGGTTGCCAGAAAATGAACGTGCTTCTGCACAAGATATGTACGACTTTCTCATTTGGACCGACCAAGGTCGTTTTATTCCTTTAAATGAAATTGTACAGATAAAGCAAGGTTATGCCTTTACCGAAATTAAGCGTCGCAACGGTAGACGCAATGTACAAGTTACAGCTAATGCAACCCCACGTAGTCAATCGGTCAATATTATTAATGGTTTAAAAGCGGATACCCTCCCTGCTTTGGTTGCCCAATTTCCTGGTTTGGAATATAGATTTCAAGGTCAACAAGCTGATATGGCAGACAGTTTAGGCAGTTTAAAGCTCAGTTTTATCTTTGCTGTTTTGGCTATTTATGCCATGTTAGCCATCCCATTTAAAAGTTATATTTTACCGTTGATAGTCATAGTTAGTATTCCTTTTGGCATGATCGGTGCCATTTTTGGACATTTAATTATGGGCTACAACCTCAGTGTCTTAAGTATGTTAGGTATCGTAGCTTTATCAGGCATCGTCGTAAATGACTCATTAGTGCTCATCAGCCAAGCAGTCAATTTACAGGAAAAATCAGACTTACCAGCCAAAGAGCTGATCAAAACTGCCGCTATTCAACGTTTTCGTCCGATTATTTTAACGACCTTGACCACTTTTTTTGGCTTGGCACCAATGATTCTGGAAACTTCACGTCAGGCACGTATATTAATTCCTATGGCGGTTTCTATTGGTTTTGGAATTTTGTTTGCTACGCTGATTACGTTAGTATTGATCCCCTCTTTATATCTGGTAATCAATGATTGTAAAGCTTTTTGGAAGTCTTTAAGGAGTATTTAATTGTTGTGGTAAAAACTGCAGGCGCGCCATGCTACCTCACGAAATTCAGGGACTCCTGTCACCTGAATTCGT
>CAZXJK010000171.1:0-6325 GCA_964640895.1 uncultured Methylomonas sp. | reverse complement strand
CTTAACCGATGTGTATTTAATGTTAAAAGACTACGGCAAATCATTAATCACCTTAAAGCTGGCGTATAAAACAGTCGCATTAGCAGAAAAAGACATCGTGCGCCTAGCACAGCTTTATATGCATAAAAACATCCCTTATAGTGCGGCTGATTTACTACTGAAAAATATGCAGCAAAAAAAGGTGAGACGCAATGCTCGCAATCTGGAGATATTAGCCAATAGCTGGGCGATGGCAAGAGAGCATAAAAAAGAACTAAAATATTTAAAGCAAGCCGCCAATATGAAAAATGATGGCAAGCTTTACCAACGCTGTGGACAGATATTATTACAGCTGGAACGCTGGAATGAAGCTATCCCCATGTTAAAAAAAGCACTGGCTAAAGGAGGGTTAAAGCAGCCGCAGCAAAGTTATCTGTTAATGGGCATTGCTAGTTATAATGCCAATAAATTTAAAACTGCAACCTGGGCGTTTACCCAGGCAGGGAAGTACAAAAAAACTAAAAAACAGGCTGAAAGGTGGTTACAGCAGGTTAAACAGAAAACAAATGATGCCTCTCAGGGTTAAGTTATTTAGCTATCAATTTTAAGCTATTAGGGTAAATAAAATGTAGATGCGGATTTATCCGCTTTATCCGCTCAATACGATGGGAGTGATGACAAACGAAGGAAAGATAATTATCGTAGGTACTCTCTGGGCTGAGGATGAGGTATTAAAAGTTTTTTTCCTTATACTTTTAATATAAGGTAATAATTCTCTCTTTCGTTTAACTCTCTCAATCGGCAAATGTATTCGCACCAATCATTTTAGTACGTTATTATTCTCTGTTAAACGTCTAGGTCTTTAAAGACAGTTAATTCGTAACTTCCATACTAACATCGATGCCCGGATACAATTCCGAAAAAATGGATAATAAAGAGTTCCCATCAATAAGCAGCACCAGTGAACAGGCTTTAGAATGGTTTACTCGTTTAGAAGATATGCCTGTCAAAGCATCTGTTCAGCTAGAGTTTTTAAACTGGTGCGCGGAAAATCCTGAAAATAAACAGGCATATAATAAAATTGTAGAGCTATGGGATTCAGATGTATTTGTACAAGCATTGCAAATTGAAGAACAGAGAATTACCCATAAAAAGCCAGTGAAATCTCGTCGTTTTATGCCCGGGCTTGCGATAGCCGCAACTTTGTTAATAGGCGTCTGGGGCACTTTCCAAAGCAATATATTACAAAGACTGAGTGCAGATCAATACACTACAGTAGGTCAGCAATACACAATGATTTTATCCGATGGATCCAGCGTTATTCTTGATACCGATAGTGCAATCAGTGTGTCTTATAATCAACATAGTAGAAATATTACCTTGCTAACAGGCCGTGCTTTTTTTAATGTACTGCCCGATACCCATCGCCCCTTTATCGTAAATACTGATCAAGAACGCATTCGAGTTGTAGGTACTCGTTTTACAGTTAATAGCGAAACTAATAAACCGTTAACAGTACAACAAGGTAAAGTGGCTTATCGATCTAACAACAGTAACAAAGAAATAACGGTCATTGCTGGCGAACACTTGCAAAAAACACAGAACCTGCCTGACGTTATAAAAACTGACCCAAGCACTTCGGTATTTGCCTGGACTGATGGCCGTATAAAATTCGATAATCAACCGTTAGCCGAAATAATAGCTGAAATAGATCGTTATCAGCCTGGATTAATCCTTATCAGCAAGCCATCATTGGCAAGTATTAGAGTGTCTGGTAATTACAAATTAAATAGTCCAGATAAAATTATTACTGCATTAGCGAAGGTAACGGGTGCCAAAGTGATACAACTATCAAATTATTTAACGGTAATACATTGAAGACAGTGTGAAATTAACATGGCTATCTGTAAACATTGGTTAAAGAAAACCAGGCTTATGAGCGATGCTAATTTATCAACCGATGATTAGGAATTTGCTCTTCCCAAACCCACCGATATAGCCTATAACAAAATTCATCCAAGTATTCTTACATATATTGTCCTGACACGCCATGATAGTTTCAAGTAGTTATGCAAGGCTTTTACGCACATCCGCCAGGGTCATAAATAATTTGTTTGAGGTATCTAAAAAAGCGGTAAAACCCATTTTTTCATAAAACTGACTTACCCCCTCTTTGGCATCAACCAGAATTATTGGAAAAGCAACCGTATTGTTGGCAACAATAAATTTATTTAGCGCATCTATCAATAACCACTCACCATAGCCTTGTTTCACATATCGCCTATCAACTGCTAATCGTGCGATTAAACCAGCTGCTTGTACATTTTGGTGTGTTTTTTGTAGTTTCTGCGGTAAAGCACTTAAGTTAAGTGACGTCATAGTCAGAGTGTAATAACCAATTATATATTCAGGTTGTTGCTCATCCTCTAAGACAAAAGTGCGGGTATTGTCTTTAATTGCTTGCTGTTGAGCCATTAACTTTAAATATTTATTTAAAGGCTCTACCGTACAATTAAAACGTTTACGGTCATGTTTGTTTTTATCCAGGGGTACAGTAATCACGCTTGTGATTTACCCGGATAGCATTCTGCGGCTTGTTGTAATCTATTATGTGCTTGTGCTGGCTCATCTAAGGCATTGACTAGCAAACTTGCATCACGTTGACTAAGCTTTAAACTCTGTTCACGCTCGATAATATCTTTTGCTTTTTCTATCGCAGCGCTCAGAACAAATGAATTAATGCTCGACATACCAGCTAATACAGCCGCTTTAGATAATAAGTTTTGAGTCTCAGCATCAACACGCACTGTAATTCTAGGGGAAGTTGTACTCATAAAGGTCTCCTATTTGTATGTGTGACACTATGGCACATTTTTTGAGTGTGTGCTGATAATTATTTTTTTTGAAACTACTTATTTTATAGCGTTGTGCGAAGGTCTTCAGTCCGCATAGGAGCGTTAGCGATTGTCTCGTGTAGTTGGTAGCCGGAAAAAGAATTAACTGATTTCTCCCCAAACTATACTCCCATTAACTTAAGCGATTAACTCAGGATTGTAGGTGATAATTCATTCGCACAATACAGATAAAGCAGCATCTACGAGCAATCAAATAATTGATGCTTAAATTTGCCGAATTATTTTGAATTTTAACTGCGTCTTTTTAAAGCTGGAACGTCAAGGTAAATAACGCTACACAACAAAGCGTGAAAAAATTGATTCTATTTCTTAAATTTTGATTAGGGATAAGCTATGGCTTGGGATGAAGAGGAAGATACAACAATTTACCATGTGGTTGTTAATCATGAGGAGCAATACTCCATTTGGCCTGAATATAAAGAAATACCAAAAGGTTGGAAAACGGTGGGGCAACCAGGTTTGAAACAGAAATGCTTGGAGTATATTAAAACGGTATGGATAGATATGCGTCCCTTGAGTTTGCAAAAAGCAATGGCGGAAAATCAGAACAATAGTGTCAGTCAGGTGGAAAGCTAATAATGGTATCTGCTCAGTCAGTAGACTGGTTTGACAGTAGGGATAGCTACTGCGCTTTATCAGCAAATGATGAAGTGCAACCCCAGCCAGACGAAGTTCATATTTGGTCTGCATCATTGATTACAACACAAGATAGATTAGAAACCCTCTCTGGAACATTATCTAAAGATGAACGAAAACGGGCAAACAGCTTTGTTCGATTCCAGGATAGAAACAGATACATCATAGTGCGCGGTATATTACGAGAATTGCTAGGTAATTATCTCAGCATCACTCCTGAACAAGTTTTCTTCTCTTATGGGGCATACGGAAAACCTTATTTAACGGATTCATTGGCGGGTGATGGACTTGAATTTAATCTATCTCACGCTGCTAATTCAGCAGTTTATGTGTTTGCAAATCGACGACAAGTTGGTATTGATATAGAAAAGCTTAACAACAAATTGAATTGGTGGGAAATAGCCCCGATTATTTTTTCCGAGAAGGAATTGTTGGAACTGTATGAAATTCCTGAAGATGGAAAATGGAAAGCATTTTTACGAGGATGGACACGAAAGGAAGCTTTTATTAAGTGTTGTGGATTAGGTTTTTCGTTAGACACAAAGATGTTTAATGTTCCCCTGCGACAACTTGAAACGATAAGTGTTTTAGAAGCAACCACTCAATCTAAACATCAAGATATTTGGTATTTGTACCCAATTGATCCTTTAGTAGGGTTTATGGCGGCTTTAGCTATAAAAGGGGCTCCATTAAATAGCATAAGGATGAAAGTTTATTAGGTCGTAACTGGCAACTTGTCTCAATAGACGTTTGGATCTTCATATGCTTCAGTCATAACCTGCATCCTGCCTCAAGCGACACTTGCACATCCCTGTGCTTCGAAGCTGTAGGGTTCAGAAGGTTTACGATTAATATTATTCCTCTTCTATAGGAAATAAAATGGAAACATTAATGGAAATAAAACCTACAGCTGAGTTGTCAGAAACCTCGGCTATAGTAAGAGCAAAAGCAATAAACCATTACTCTGTAATAGACCGTAGAGAAAGCTTATCAACCGAAAGTTTCTTTACTGAATATGTGTCAAAGAATCGTCCTGTGGTGGTTTCAGGAGTATTAAGAAATTGTCTAGCGCTTTCCCAATGGGGAACTGCGCATCTTCGTAAAGTTTCAGCTCATCGTACAGTGACACTCAAGCAATGTTTAAATGATGAAGGTGTCGCTAACCTGAAGACAGTTACAACGCGATTGAACGATTATCTGGATCAAGTAGAAAATTTTGAAACCCAGCTTCAAAGGAAAGAAGTCTCGGCCAGGGACAGGCCACCTTATTTACACGACTTACCGTTATTGAGTGTTTTGCCAAATGCTGCCAATGATCTGGCGAGTTTACCATCCGGATATTTCCCTAAATGGTATCAAAGTGATTGGATTAAGTACGCCCAATTCTTTTTTGGACCTAGCCATAGCTTAACCCCCTTACATTTCGATTGTCTGTTGACTCACAACCTGTTCTTTCAAGTTAGAGGTCGCAAACGTTTTATCTTATTACAGCATGATCAATTGTCATCTTGTTATCGCTATAAATGGCGATGGTGCGAGGTAAATGCGGAAAATCCGGACTTTATACGTCATCCGCTTTATCGGGACGCGCAAATTCAAGAATGTATTGTTGAACCTGGGGATATGCTTTATATGCCAGCAGGGATGTTACATCACGTCCGTAGCCTGGATTGCTCAATGTCCTTTAATGTTGACTGGCATACGCGAGATAGTGCAATTCTCGGTGTATTGGCATTTAAACAGGGGATGCCAGTTAAGAATGTTTATTACAATGCGGTTATTGCACTTGGGCAGAGTATCGACTTGTCTGCAACGCAAGTGCTTCCTTGGTATCGGTCATATTTGAACTACGTTTCTTAGCGAGGTAATAGTGAGAAATTTTGAAGAATCAATAGTGTCAGAAAGTATTCATACGAGTTATTCGAATATTGTGGAACTTGTCAATAGTAAAGCGAATGAAAGAGCCAATAAAACAGCTTATATTTTTTTGCAAGATGGCGAAAATGAAAGTGCTCGGATAAACTTTGCTGAACTGGATCAACGTGTCCGTGCCATTGCAGCCCGACTTCAAAACATGGGAATGACTGGTGAACGTGCGCTACTTTTGTATCCTCCAGGTTTTGATTATATTGAAGGTTTTTTAGCTTGTCTATATGCGGGTGTAATTGCGGTTCCTGCCTATCCACCTTCTCGAAGACATCAATCAAGACTCTTTGCTGTCATTAATGATGCTAAGCCAGCTATTATCTTGACCACAAATGAACTTAAAAAAGGGCTTATCAACGACTTTGCAGGCAGTGAAATAAGTCAGCAGAATTTTAATTGGTTTACAACAGATAACCTGAGAAAAGAGCTTGCAGATAGCTGGGTGAAACCAGAACTCAACTCAGACAGCTTAGCTTTTCTTCAATATACCTCTGGTACCACGGGTGATCCAAAAGGTGTGATGGTGAGTCATGGTAACTTAATGGCGAACCAGGCATCAATACAACAAGGCTTTGAGCATACAGAAGATTCCATTGTTGTCGGTTGGTTGCCTCTGTACCATGATATGGGATTGATCGGAAATCTGTTGCAACCACTTTATTTAGGTGCCACCGCTATTTTAATGCCGCCCATGGCATTTTTGAAAAAACCAATTCGGTGGCTCAGAGCCATCTCAAACTATAAAGCTGAAACCTCCGGCGGCCCCAACTTCGCTTACGATTTGTGTTATCACAAAATCACACCTGAACAAATGCAGAGTTTGGATTTATCTTCATGGCAGTTGGCATTTAACGGTTCCGAGCCGGTAA
>CAZXJK010000170.1:0-6368 GCA_964640895.1 uncultured Methylomonas sp. | reverse complement strand
ATGACAAACAAAAAACCTGCCCAAATATTGGATGCTTATTTATTTCCAAGTGCCTAAGTACTGCACACCCTGCATTAAGGAATGTGTACTACACCTAAAATATTAAAATAAATAAGGAATAGAATATGCCTAAGGCCAGTGATTTAAAACGTGGATTAATTGTAGAAATTAATAATGCACCTCATGCAGTCAAACAAGTTGAAGCCAGAAGCCCCTCTTCTCGTGGCGCATCAACTTTATATAAAATTCGTTTTACCAACCTGAAAACAGGGCAAAAGTTGGATGAATCTTATAAAGGTGATCATTTTCTCAAAGAAGCTGATTGTGTACGCGTCAAAGTACAATATTCCTATCATGATGGTGATAGATTTGTATTTATGAACTTGGAAGACTATACTCAATATAACTTGAACGATGCGGATCTTGAGGGGCAAAAAGGCTATATTACTGAAGGCTTAGAAGGCATTACCGCTTTGATTATGGATGATAATATCTTAGGCATTGAATTACCTGCTTCTGTAGATTTAGCTATTACTGAGACAGCACCTGGCATCAAAGGATCCTCAGCAACAGCGAGAACCAAAACAGCCGTACTGCCAACAGGCATAGAAGTGCAAGTACCAGAATATTTAGAGACTGGTGAGATCATTAAAATAAATACCACCACAGGTAAATACATGTCGCGTGCTTAAACTATTTCATTAGCATGCCGATAATACAATAGACTCGGATAAAATCAGCTCAGCAACCTATCGCACTAGATAAAGGTTTGGTTTATACCAACCTAAATCTTTGCTGAACGACATATTCAACGCAAAAGCTTTGTGCCGCTTTAAATTACTTGGATAAACGCTAAGATTTATGACTCAAATAGACATTCTTGCAATTGATGATGATAAATTTATCCAAAAGGTCATTAGCAAATCACTGACCTCAGAAAATATGACCGTTAGACTTGCAAACGATGGTGAATCAGGTATTACAGAAGCCACACGAGTTGTACCTGATATTATCCTCTTAGATGTGGAAATGCCAGGCATCAATGGCTATGAAGTCTGTGATCGTCTGCGTAATATTGAAGCCACCCAAAAAGTACCCATTGTTTTCTTGTCATCACATAGTTCACTACGTGAACGCATGCAAGGCTATGAAGTGGGAGGGGATGATTATTTAGTCAAACCTTTTGAAAAAGAATACCTACTGGCTAGAATCAAAGTACTCCTAGCCTTTCAAGAGGAAAAGAAAGAGCTACGCGCACAATATGAGCTAGCCCAAAAAAGCGCCATCATTGCCATGACAGGCTCTAGCGAGCTAGGCATGGCAATGCGCTTTATGGAGAAAAGCCTAGCCTATCAAAGCATTCATGAATTAGCAGATGGCATTTTAGAAGTTTTAAGCCATTTATCTCTCGATTGCTGCATTATGATCATTGAGCATGAACAATGCTTTTGGCTCTCATCTGCTAGTGCAACCAGCCCGCTAGAAAAAGAACTGGTAGAAATGTGTGATAAAGAAGCACGCTTCTTAGACTTTAATAGTCGTACCATTGTCAATTACCCACGCACCAGTTTATTAGTAAGAAATATGCCACTAGATGACATGGATCGCTATGGCAGAGTCAAAGACCTTCTCCCAATTTTACTCTCAGCAGTAAATTCTAAGATCCATACCCTTGGTACTCAGGAAGCACTTACCAAACAAAGTACTAACCTATTAGATTCATTTAAAATGATCCGTAATAGATTGTATTTTTTAGGGAAAACGATTGTAAACAATCGCAAAGAAAGCACAGCAACTATGCACAAGCTGGTACAAGACTTGAACTACGATTTTTTACGTATGGGTTTAGAGGCGGATCAAGAAGAGTATTTACTACATCGTATTGATACAGCGATAGAAGAAGCTAGGATAGAAATGGATGCTGGCCAAGAAATCCGCCAAGCGCTGACCTACATCTTAACAAACCTCAATACAGTAGTAGACAAACAAGAGCAACTCTTCGAAGCCTTTAATGCCAGTTTAGCCACTGAATTAACGGAACAAAGTAGTGATATGGATGATGATATTGAATTATTTTAACTCAATCAAAAATCATCTACTTCCACTTTCAGCCAACTTTTTCCATAGAAGCAATACTTAAGACAGTGAATTTTTTATGAGAACGCTGTATAAATAAAGCCCTAGTGATCGCCCCTCCCCTTAACCACCATTACTTCGATATCCTAGTGTTAGATTCTATTCGCATTAAGACTAAAATGATGACAAAGAACATGAAAGCAATAAACGCGGAACCGGCTACCATAAGGTTTACTAAGGCATTTGCATTATCTTGCAGTGCATCATGCTGTTCTTGTTGCACCCGTTCATGCTCATGCCTTAATTGATTTTTTCGTTCAAAAAAGAACCATTCAATTGAACTCATCCAAGAGGGTCTTCTTACGTCAGCTTTGCCCAGCTTTACCAGGTTATCAGCATCGTCAACCAAATCCTCAACAAAATCATCTAACTCGGCTATTGCATCTAAACTTTGTTGGTGAATAGCTATTTGCAATAAATCATTACGCACAGGGTGCCTTGCAACAGGGTCATCACCTACAATTTTCGCGTACTCATTCAAATTCAATTCTATATCTTGATAATACTCATCAAATTTTTTCTCAAACTCTAGCTGCTCACTATCAGCAACAAGTTTCTTTTCCTTTTTTTCAGTTATCGATAAGCCTGTTTACTCTTGTTGATACTTCGGCTACCAACTTAAGACGGGGCATACGACAGGAGTGAAATCGCTTTAGCTATTTCCGAAACAGCAATAGCTGAAGCTATTGTGCTCCAGCCTTTCATTTTGTATTCCATTTGTCCCGCCTTAAGTTGGTAGCCCGATTGCGCGTGTAAATCATCTATTTTTTTATCCTTATAGTCCTCAAGACTGACATCATCTAATTCATTATTATGTTCAATTGCTTGTTTTAATAGGCCTTCTTCCTGTTTCGATAAATTAGCCAAAAAAGCATCTACGATACGAGAATTGTTCTTGTATTTTGCTAATTTTTCAGCACGTTCTAACTTGTTAAACAGGATTAACCCTTCTTCCAAATCATCAATTTCAGACTCAATTTCATCAATATTGGTTTGCATGGCGACCCATAATTTCCGCGCTTCTTGTAAAGCATATCTACGGTTTCTGGTTTTTAATGATTTACGGATTTCCCGTTTATGATTTGGAAAGTGATGCTGTAAATCTTTTGGGATTACAAATCTAAAATAATAGATTTGATTGTGGTTTTTTACAAGATATGTGGGAGCAGACATACGAATGTGTATCACCAAAGTGTATCACTATCGTATCAATTCTGATTAGGATGTATTTATAACATGTTGTTTTATAGGTCATAATATCATAAAAATGGCGGAGAGCAAGGGATTCGAACCCTTGATACGTTGCCGTATACACACTTTCCAGGCGTGCGCCTTCGGCCGCTCGGCCAGCTCTCCAGATATTAGGCTGTTCAAAGAATATTGAACAGCCGCTCATAATAAAACAGTATTGCTTATTTTGCAATCAATTAATCTAATAATGCTTCCAGCTCATCCCAGCGTTGATAGGCTTGTTCCAGATCAGTCTCAACTTTTGCCAAATCATCTAACACCAATTGTACTGCTGGTTGTTCTTGCTGATAAAAAGTAGCCCTAGATATTTGCTCATTCATATTTACTTGTTTGCTATCTAAACCTTCAATAATAGCTGGCAATTCATCTAGTTCTTTTTGCTCTTTATAACTGAGTTTTTTCTTTTTGACCGGGGCTGCCATTGCTTTGGCAGAACTCGTTTTAGGTGCCTTAGCTTTTGCTGCTTTGATTAGACTTTGACTATAGGCCATCCAGTCTGAATAACCACCAACATACTCAGCTACGACACCCTCGCCTTCAAAAACAAAGACACTAGTCACAACATTATCTAAAAATGCTCTATCATGGCTGACAATTAATAAAGTACCCTTATAATCCACTAAACGCTCCTCTAATAACTCTAGAGTTTCCATGTCCAGATCATTAGTTGGCTCATCCATAATGATCAAGTTGGCCGGCTTAGTGAATAATTTTGCTAATAGCAAGCGGTTTTTTTCACCACCCGATAAGGTTTTGACTGGCGAACGAGCGCGCGCAGGTGCGAAGAGAAAATCATTCAGGTATGACATCACATGCCGAGGCTCTCCATTAATGACCACATGGTCATTCCCACCTGCGATAGTATCCGCCACACTTATTTCTGGATCCAACATTTCGCGCAACTGGTCAAAGTAGGCAACTTCTAATTTTGTACCTTGAGTGACTTCACCTGTATTAGGCTCTATTTCTTTTAACAATAATTTTAAGAAAGTTGTCTTACCAGCACCATTAGGACCAATAAGGCCAATTTTATCACCACGCTGAATCACGCCCGAAAAATCTTTAACGATCAGTTTGTCAGGGTAACCAAAACTCACATCGTGCATTTCAACTACTTTTTTACCCGACGCTTTACCTGCATCAACAGACAGCTTGGTCGTTCCCTGCAGGTTGCGGCGTTGCGATCGTTCTTTACGCAATGCTTCCAGTGCTCTTACCCTGCCTTCATTACGTGTTCTACGCGCTTTAATGCCTTGACGTACCCATACTTCTTCTAGTGCCAGTTTTTTATCAAATAAAGCATTTTGGGTTGCTTCTTCTTCTAAATATGCGGCTTTTTTCACTAAGTAATCTGCATAATCACCTGGCCAAGAAATTAGTTTGCCTCGGTCCAAATCAATAATTCGAGTCGCTAATTTTTGTAGAAAAGACCGGTCATGGGTAACAAATAAAATAGCACCTTTAAAATTAAGTAATTGACCCTCTAACCACATAATGCTTTCTAAGTCTAAGTGATTGGTCGGCTCATCTAACAATAACACTTCCGGATCTATTACTAAGGCTTTTGCTAAAGAAACGCGACGCTTCCAGCCACCTGATAGCCCTTTTACTTTTGTATCAGCAGGTAAATTTAAACGACTTAGAGTGCTTTCAACCCGCTGCTGAATCTGCCAGCCATTATGCACATCTAATTTATGCTGCAAGTCTCCCATTTCTTGCAGAACGGCATCATCCATTTCAGTCATATGTAGGGTTAGCTCATGATAGCGCTTAATCCACTCCCCTACTTCTCCTAAACCGCCAGCAACAACATCATAAATAGTCTCTTCATCTGGTAGTTGCGGCATTTGCTCTAAAACAGCAATACGTAACTCTGGTTTATGCCACACCTCACCTTCATCGGCATGAATGTGCTGCATAATAATTTTCATAAGCGTAGATTTACCTTCGCCATTTCGTCCTAATAAGCCAACTCTCTCCCCGTCATCTAGCTGGAATTCAGCTTGCTTTAATAGTGCATGTGTACCAAAAGCGATCGAAACTTTTTTTAAGCGTAATAATGCCATTCAGTTTTATTTCTCTCTGTGATAATTCAATAAATTTTGTTTATTTTAAGGCCTTAATGAATAAGAACAACTATTATCCTAAAATCATGACACTTTGGGAATATGGTGACTGTCACATAAAAATTGATTTACGCTTAACCATAAGCTATTTGCGTAGATAGTCTCATTTTCAATTACCAATAACAAAGTACTAAATACCTGTATACTGCCTACTCATTTTTTATATAGTCCCTTAATAAATTTAGCCTTTCTAGTTCACCACTGCAATTAACAAATGGAAACTTTCACACTTAACTTACCCCCTTTATTCATTAAGTGGTTCACTCCCATTAGGCACTTGGAAATAAATAAGCATCCAATATTTTGGCAGGATTTTTGTTTGTCATTAGTGCTGTAGCAATAGGCGCATAGCAGGCTACGTAACTATTGCTACAGTACTGATGACGGACAAAAAAACCAGTAAAGATGGATGATTATTTATTTCCAGGTGCCTTAGTACTAGCTATGCACTTATTATTGCGGCTGAAATAGGTGATAAAAGTCAATTAGTTTGCATGTCACTTGCGGCTAGGCATCGAGCCACACCTGTTATTTTAGGTGCCATTGCTGCATTTTCTTTACTTAATACTTTGGCGGTCATGTTTGGAGTTGCGATTGCCAATTGGGTTCCTGATTATATTGTAGCTAGTATAGTCGCCATATTATTTGCATTATTTGGCTTACATACCTTATTTTTTAGCGAAGACGGTTCGGAAGATGATGACTTACCTGAAAAAAGTAGTCATGGTATTTTTTTAACCACTTTCCTATTAATGACTGTTGCCGAATTTGCTGATAAGACACAACTTGCTGTCGTTGCATTAGGGATCTGGAAATAAATAATCGTCCGATATTGGGTAGGATTTTTGTTTGTCT
>CAZXJK010000169.1:0-6398 GCA_964640895.1 uncultured Methylomonas sp. | reverse complement strand
ATCACCCCCCTCACATAAGCTTTCATCGAAAACCTACCTACAAACGAGAATTCAATAATACCCGAGTCTTACAAAGCCTTTAATTTCGCATTACCCACAAGTAAAAGCGCATAAATAATTGAGACTCACTTACCTGTTAATAATGAGAAGCTACGCTGCAAGCAAATAAAATTGCTGTCAACCAATTTATTTTAATTTTTTGAGTTTACACACAATTATTTTTCTGAAAAAACCTCTTGGTCGTATAGCAAAATTAGTGGCTAAAAAAATAGCATTTGACTTTCATAAACACCTGATAAATATGAAATAAATTCATTTTCTGCTATTTTGTACAATTTAACAAACAGGCAATAAAATCAAGGCTTACACTCACTTTTACTCGTCTTATACACAGAGTTATCCACAGCTTTTGTGCATAACTTTTTTTCTATAACAGCAATAAGGACTTAGCATTTTTTTATCGAATTTTCATCAAATAAAAGCCTTAAATTAAGCATAATAAAAATATTTTTTTCGCTCGCCCTTCTTGCTAAAATTAACCCATGTATAATTCTTTAACCCCCTAAAATTCAATGGCTAAATTTCTGCCATATAATAACAACTGTCAATCAGTTTATTTTTATATATTTACTTTACACACAATTGTTATTCTGAATAAAATCACCCAGAACCACAAAGGGTAATCCGCCATAAAAACCGAGGCAGACTTACATAAGGCACTGATATATAATGTTAAATTTAATTTTACATTTATATATAAATTTAACAAGCAAGCAATAAAATCAAGGCTTCCAACCACTTTTCCTCGCCTTATACACAAAGTTATCCACAGGCTTGATGCATTACTTTATTATTTACAATACCCATTAAATCACAGCACTTATATGGCAAATTTTAACCACATTAAAGGCTCAAATTGAATAGCTCAACAAAAATAATTTTAAGCGTTGCTCTGCCTATTCCCATCAATCGTTTATTTGACTACCTGCCTCCAGAAAACGGTACGCTTGCTCAGTTACAAATCGGCATGCGAATCAAAGTCCCCTTCGGTAAAAATACTAAAATTGGCATCATTTTAGAACTTAACGCTGACAGCCATGTTGACACCCAAAAACTAAAGCAAGCTGATGCAGTCATTGACACTTACCCACTACTGGCCAGCAAAGATTTGCAGCTACTCTATTGGGCGCAAACCTATTATCACCACCCTATTGGCAATGTTTTTATGAGTGCCTTGCCAACATCACTACGCAAAGGTAAACCCAGCGAACTGAAAAGTGCACGTTATTTCCAGTTGACCACTACTGGCAAAGCTATTGATACACAAAGCCTACAGAAAGCACCGAAACAGCTGGCTCTATTTGAATATCTAAAAGCTCAACAATCCGCATTGAGTAGTACAGAAATTACCCACCACTTCAAACTGTGGCGACCTGCTCTAAAAGCTTTGCTCACAAAAGAATTAGTAGAGGAAACTAGCAAACCTAGAGTACATCCAGCAAAAATCACCAAGCAGGATCCGCTGCAAGCCAACAAGGAGCAACAACAAGCTATTGATACTGTGAGGGCACAACTAGATAAATTTGCAGTTTACTTATTGGAAGGCGTAACAGGCAGTGGCAAAACTGAAGTCTATCTACAAATCATTGAACCAGTATTAGCTGCTAATTTACAAGTATTAGTACTACTCCCTGAAATCACTTTAACACCGCAACTAGAAGCTCGCTTTAAACAACGCTTTGCAGTTGCCATTGAGACTTATCATTCCAAGCATAATGAAACACAACGACAAAATGCTTGGCTTAATATGCAAAAAGGCAATAGTGCTATTTTATTAGGCACTCGCTCTGCACTATTTACTCCCCTTCCCAATCTGGGACTTATTATTTTAGATGAGGAGCACGATAGTTCGTTCAAACAACAAGAAGGCTTTCGCTTCTCGGCGCGAGATGTTGCCGTGGTACGCGCAAAAATTCTGAATATTCCTATTATCTTAGGCTCAGCCACACCTTCATTAGAAAGCCTCTATAATGTCAGCCAAAAACGTTACCACTTGTTACGCCTACCCAATCGCGCTGGTAATGCGACCCTACCTAGCTTAACTTTATTGGATGTCAGAAACCAAGTACTGCAAGAAGGCTTATCTCCGCCCCTGATTCGCGACATACGAAATACATTAGCCAAAAAAGAACAGGTTCTACTATTTTTAAACCGGCGCGGTTTTGCACCTACATTAATTTGTCACGGCTGTGGCTGGGTCGCACAATGCTCACGCTGTGATGCTAATTTAGTCATTCATTACCAGCAGCAAAGAATACGTTGCCACCATTGTGCTAGTGAGCAACCCATCCCCAAGCAATGCCCAGCCTGTAAAGCGACTGAATTAAAACCACTAGGCTTAGGCACCGAACGCGTGGAAAATGTTCTACATAGTTTGTTTCCAGAGTATACTAGCGTACGTTTGGATCGTGATAGCACCCAGCAAAAAGGGGTATTAGAGCAACACTTGCAAGCTATCAATCAGGGTAAAATAGATATCATTATCGGAACACAAATGCTGGCCAAAGGGCATCATTTTCCTAATGTCACTCTAGCCGTGTTATTAGATGTTGATAGTGGTTTATTTAGTATTGATTACCATGCCCCCGAAAAGTTAGCACAACTGATTATTCAAGTTGCAGGTCGTGCAGGACGGGCTGAAAAGAAAGGCCGGGTAGTGATGCAAACCAGGCAACCTGATCACCCGTTACTCAATACTCTGATTCACCAAGGCTATCAAGCTTTTGCACAAGCGGCTTTAGCAGAACGCAAAGAGGCAGAGCTCCCACCGTATAGTTATCAAGCATTACTGCGCGCCAATGCACATGAACAACAACTCCCTTTAGATTTCTTACATGCTGTTATTGAATTAGCAAACCAGCATAATAGTCATGATGTATTGATTTTAGGCCCTGTCACAGCACCTATGGCCAAGCGTATAGGCCAATTTAGATTTCAATTATTGTTACAACATAAGCAACGCAAGTATTTACATATATTGTTAAAAGAGTTACTGCCAAAAATAAGCAAGCTCAAGCAAGCTAGAAAAGTTCGCTGGTCTTTGGATGTAGACCCGATTGATTTGTATTAATTCCAACCAACATGATTACTCCAACAATGACTGTAACTTCCCTTTATCTAAAACCGCATTATCCACTTTTAAATACATAACCTGCTCACTTTCTTGTACCGTCACACTTGCTACTCCTGCAACAGCTTTAATATTAATAATAAAGGTATCCAAATCATCAACAGCAATATCCTCAATAGAAATCAAAAGATTCGCTAAATACTGTGGCGCATTCATAAACAACGCAACTAATAACCATGAGGCTGCCGCACAAGCGCAAAACAAAAATACATAACTTGCGCCCCACTCGCCATAAATCCAGCCACCAGTCGTACCGCCGATAAAAGCCCCCATAAATTGAGAACTGGAATAAGCTCCCATCGCCGTACCTTTCAAATTACCTGGTGCTGTTTTAGAAATTAACGAAGGTAAAGTGGCTTCTAGCAAATTAAAACCGCAAAAGAACACCCATAAACCAGCAATTAAGGCATACAGGTTAAAATTAAAGAAATACATGATAATATTCGCAACCACTAAAGTTGCAACAGCACCAATAAATACGCCTTTCATTTTTCTTTTTTTCTCTGCCAAAATAATAAAGGGAATAATCACCGCCATTGAGGTCACTAAAACTGGCAAATATACCATCCAGTGATCTGCTGGTACTAAGCCTGCATCACGTAATAATAACGGTACAATAATAAAACTGGCAGTTAACATTAAATGCAGGATAAAAATACCGTAGTCTAAGCGTAATAAATCTTTATTCTTTAATACCGTCGTAAATTGCTCGGGCACGAGCTCTGCATCACGATGTACTTTGGTATGTTCTGGGTTAGGCACGACATATAAAACCACAAAAATAGCAAAAAACGATAATACTGCGGTTAGCCAGAAAATACCTTGAATACCTGCAAAGCCAGCAATAATAGGCCCTATAGTCATTGCTACACCAAAGGAAGCGCCAATACTAGCTCCAATCATTGCCATCGCTTTAGTGCGATGCACTTCTTCGGTTAAATCTGCAACCAATGCCATAATCGCAGCCGCAATTGCACCACTCCCTTGTATTGCACGTCCAATTAACACACCATAAATTGTCGTTGATAACGCCGCAACGACACTACCGGTAATAAATAATATCAAGCCGATAATAATAATCTTTTTCCGGCCAAAATGATCTGATAACAGCCCAAAAGGGATCTGTAATATTGCTTGCGTAAGGCCATAAATACTAATCGCCAAACCAATTAATAAAGGCGTTGCACCTTCTAATGACTCAGCAAACAAAGAAAGAACGGGTAAAATCATAAATAGACCCAGCATACGTAACGCATAAATACTGGATAGTGATAGGGTTGCGCGTCGTTCCAATGACGACATTGGACTCGTTATATCCTGAACGTGTGACAAATCTGTAAACTCCTGTAGATAAATGGGGTATTTTAGACGTAGGTGCGAGCTTTTAGCCGCGACTCGTTAAATTCACGGCTAAAAAGCTCCTCCTACAGTAATCTTTCGACAAGCTAGATTAATCTCACCATTTTACCAGTTTTAAGCGCATAATTTATCTTTATTCAACGCTAACCATTGTATGGCTATTATTGGAATTGCCGATTCAATACGCCCATCTTCTATCATTTTATAGGCTTCTGCAAAGCTGACAGTTGAAACCAAAATATCCTCATGCTCCTCATCCAAACCATGAATCCCTCCCACCTCTGCTGCATTAATACGCCCATAGAACAATGATATACGCTCCGAAGTTCCACCAGGTGAAGTATAAAATTCATTAATTAGCTGCATTTCCTGCACAACACAACCTGCTTCTTCCTTCGACTCTCTATAGGCCACCTCTTCTGCGGTCTCGCCCTCTTCTATTGCACCCGCCACAATTTCCAATAACCACGCACGTTCGTGCACATCTTTCTGCCCCATTGGCCCCATACGAAATTGTTCAATAATCACCACTTTATCGGTATCTGGGTCATACAACAATACTGCCACACAATTACCCCGCTGAAATAACTCACGTGTTAACACCGCACTCCAGCCCCCTGCAAATAATGTATGTTGCACTTGATAGCAATTCAAACTAAAAAAACCAGCATACTCAGTATCCTTAGCAAGCACTTTAAATTCTTTTTTCATAACCCAACCTTGATTAATATTGCAATTTCACTTTATTAGCACCACTATATACTTCACGCAGTCACGACTGCGCAAAGTATACCAAACATACTAATAATATTTAGGGAGTACCCAGTTCATGTTGCGAATTTTTCTTTTTTTAGCGACTAACGTCGCCATTATGGTCGTCATTAGTATCGTCTTCAGTGTTTTAGGCTTAAGCGGTACTTTAGAGGCTAACGGTGTTGATTTAAATTTGAATGCTTTATTAATTATGTCAGGTATTATTGGCATGTCGGGTTCTTTTATTTCCTTAGCCATCTCAAAATGGTCTGCCAAGCGCGGTATGGGTGTGCATGTAATTGAACACCCACAAAACCAAACTGAACAATGGCTAATTGACATTGTTGCTCGCCAGGCAAAATCGGTCGGTATCGACATGCCAGAAGTCGGCATATTTCAAACACCTGATGTGAATGCATTTGCTACAGGCATGACTAAAAACAGTTCTTTAGTTGCCGTCAGCACTGGTTTATTGCAGTCCATGTCTCCTGATGAGATAGAAGCAGTAGTCGGCCATGAAATGTCACATGTTGCTAATGGTGATATGGTCACAATGGCGCTGATGCAAGGCGTAGTGAACACCTTTGTCTATTTCTTTGCTTCGATTATCGGCCATGTCGTTGACCGCGTTATCTTCAAAACAGAACAGGGGCATGGTATCGGTTACTATGTAGTGCAAATGGTTGCACAAATAGCGCTATCCTTTTTGGCTTCAATATTGGTTATGTGGTTCTCGCGTTACCGCGAATTCAAGGCTGATGCAGGCGGTGCTAACTTAGCCAGCAAAGAAAAAATGATTGGTGCGCTACGCGCCTTACAACGCGCCCATAAACCACAAGAATTACCTGGTCAATTTGCAGCATTTGCTATTAATGGTGCTGGTGTTAAGAAATTATTTATGAGTCACCCTCCATTAGAAGAGCGTATTGCAGCATTGCAAAATCAGCGTTAGTTTCAAGAATAGTGATAGAGGGAGAAAGCTTACCCTCCTCCTATTGCAAGCTGTAGGTGTGGCTTTAGCCGTAGTGTACGACTAAAGCCACACCTACAATGCAGCGAGAGAAATCAGTTTTTTCATCAAAGCAGCCTGATTATG
>CAZXJK010000168.1:0-6448 GCA_964640895.1 uncultured Methylomonas sp. | reverse complement strand
TATCAGGGACTAAAAATCATCACTTCGCTAAGCTCCGTTTCCTTGATTTTCAGCGTATGCCCGTAAAAAAATAGCCTGGTTGAATTTATTTAAGGTGCTAGAGGTGGGTTTGTTGAAAGATAATTCGGCGAAAATTTCATTGACTGACTCAGTAAAGATTAAATATCGATAGTTAAGGAATCCACGCTTAGTTGTGCTGGTTTCAGGCAAGAGTGGAGCATCTTGGTGTTGATGAAAGGATCGAACTCTATTTAAATCAGTACTGCTAAGCGTTGTGTGGATATGGCTATCACTAGAAAAGTAGCTAAGAAAGTCATAAATTTGTTGCATATCTCTAGGACGAAATTGATGCATATCACATAGGCTGAGCAATAGAATATTTATAAATGCTTGTTCAGTCGTTTTCTTTTCATGTTTGTTGATGGATATGGACGTTGTTAATAATGACTGCTGTTCAGCAAAGAAATATAGTTGATACAGCGATGTCCAAAAGCCTGAATAGGGTAGGGCATAACAGCTAGAAATTTTTAAGTAAACTTGACTGGATGCTTGTAGAGCTTGATATAACAAGAAAGCTGGTTTTTTCTTACTAGCAAAAAGTGATTTTTGTTTGCTGGTATGTATTGCTAGTTGGTAATAATTATTGGCTAGCTCGGCATAAGCCCAAGTAATTATTTCAACTTTAGAGAATTGGTCGTAACCTAGTGGAAATTTAGTATCCCAATAATGATTGTCAAAATGTTTGACAGAGTTTGTTAAATGCAGGCTTATTATTTTTAGGGCATTAATATGCTCTTTGCTGGATAATTTAAAGGTTTTAAGTGCTTGCAAAACACAGAGTATTTCTTGGTAAAAATATGTACTATCTAGTGCTGTTAAATTATCCAGCCAGTCGTGCAAGCCATTAATATTATTAAAAGGTACGTGGCTTGTTGATGTTTCTGGAGTTTTAAATTCGTAATGCATATCTTAGAGTGCCCATACTGATATTGTTACCAATTGTTGGTAGCAATTTATGACCTTAAGTTAAGCATTACTTTATCAGTCGCTGAAAATCAGGGAAACGGAGCTTAGCGAAGTGATGATTTTTAGTCCCTGATAGGCGACAGGGCAATTTGCTGATTCGACGTGTGCTAGCAGCACGCGAGAGGAGCAAGAATTGCATTCCGAATAGCCGTCCAGCCATTTGAGGTAGTCATGACGGAGCTGCTTTTGTGCGCAGTCGTTACGGACGCAGGGCGTTCAGGGCATCCCCCATTCGCTGCGTAGGTGAACGAATTCAGGTGACAGGAGTCCCTGAATTTCGTGAGGTAGCATGGCGCGCCTGTCTATATTTTGTTAATGTGGTGCTACTCTCGCATTTCTAGTGGAAGTTTGTGGTGGTGCTCACAAATTTAGAAAAATGACAGATTTAAAATAACCCCAGCTGAACTTGGGCAACTTCTGACATCATGTCGCGCGACCATGGTGGGTCAAGTACAATTTCAACCTGTACTGATGCTACACCAGGTAAAGCGCGTACTGCCTTTTCTACATCGCCTTGAATAACGGGCCCCATACCACAGCCTGGTGCGGTAAGGGTCATCATAATATGTACACTATTTTGTTCGGCAGCAGTATTTTCAACGTTGCAGTTATAAACCAAGCCTAAATCAACAATATTGACCGGGATTTCTGGGTCATAAACGGTTTTCATGACTTCCCAGCAGTTTTTTTCAACAGCAATGGCATCTGTTTCAGAAACTAAAGTATGCAGCTCGTGAGGTTCTTTGCCTAAAGCATCCGCATCGACACTAGAGATTCTTACCATATGCCCATGGTCGGTAATAACAGTATAGTTATTGCCTAGTGCTTGGTGGATAGTCACTTCTTTGCCTTTGCTTAAAGTGCCGTGATTACCATCCGGAATAAGGACAACATTGACATCGCGCGTTAAGGTAATAGTTTCTCTTTCAGACATGGTTCTTCTTCAATTATAGTTTAAATGTGCGGGCATCAACTGTTTGGCCTGTGGTGCCGATGCTTTTATGACTAAATAAATAGAGATATGCAGGTGCTAGTTCTGCCATGGGTAATAATTTACTCTTATCTTCGGCAGGAAATGCTTTTTTTCGTAAAGGTGAGTCTACTGGTCCTGGGACAAAAGTATTGACTCTGATTTTGCCAGCGCTACTGAGTTCCTCTGCAAGAATTTTTGCATAACTTTCTAAGGCAATTAATGAGAGACCATAAGCACCTGAATAAGCTTTTGCATCACGTACATATGAGTCAATAGTGAATACGATAGAGGCATGCTTTGCTTTACTTAATAAAGGCAAGAGTACTTTGGTCAGAATGAACGGTGCGTTTAAATTAACGTTTAGGGTGTGACCCCATGCCATTGAGCTATGGATAGACATGGGAGTAAAAGCATCGAATTCGACTGCCGAGTACAATAGCCCCTCTAAATGTCCATATTTATCAGCAATAGTGTCTGCTAGCTCATGGTATTGAACTTCTGTTGCCCCGGCCAAATCAAACGGATACATAATCGGAGTGGGTGCATTGGCAGCAACAATTGTATCGTAAGTCTTTTCCAGTTTAGGAATGCTTTTATCCAGCAAAATGATGGTCGCACCTTGTTGGGCCAGTGCCAATGCAGCGGTACTGCCGAGGCCGCCGCCAGCTCCCGTGATAAGGATAGTATGATTAGTTAATGGCATGTGCTATCCAGTCCAAAATTTCAGATGGGTGGCTGATTAAGGCATCAGCCCCCCAGTCTTGTGGTTGATCATCAGGCTTTATATAGCCATAAGTTGCAGCCAAGGTTTTCATATTGGCTGCTTTGCCCGCCGTAATATCATGCAGAGCATCCCCAATATAAAGGCACTCTTCAGGATTAACTTGAATTTCCCGACATGCTGTTAACATGGGTTCAGGGTGTGGCTTGCTATGTGCTGTGGTATCGCCACAGATAATGCTCGCTGCTCGCTCAGTTAAGCCTAGTGCATGCATTAAAGGGTGAGTCATGCGCTCGCGTTTGTTGGTGACCACTCCCCATGGAACGCCTTGTGCTTCCAAGGTATTCAGTAATTCAGGCATGCCAGCAAATAGGTGCGTGGCATCGGCAATATGGATTTCATAGTAATCAAGTAACCATTCAAGCATTGTTGCTTTTTCAGTAGTGCTAACCGTTTGGGTTAATGCCTGCTCAATCATAACGGCAGCACCATAAGATATATAAGGCGTAATGTCTTGAGCCGCGACTGTTGTATAGCCAAAATGAGCCAAGGTTTTATTCAGTGCACCTGTCAAGTCAGGTGCGGTATTGAGTAAAGTGCCATCTAAATCAAATAGAACGCAAGATAATTGAAAAGCTGGTTTCATTATGCAGGGCGTTGAAAAGCGGCTATATAGTTGATATCAATATTATCACTTAAGCTAAAGCCTTTGGTAAACGGATTGTAATGAATGCCAATCATGCCTTGCAGTTCTAAGCCCGCATCACGTGCTGATTGGCTAAGTTCTGAAGGCTTGATAAATGTTTTATAGTCATGGGTGCCTGCAGGCAACATTTTGAGAATATGCTCAGCAGCAACAATAGCCAATAAGTAGGCTTTAGGTTTGCGATTCAAGGTGGAAAAGAACACGTGACCACCTGGTTTAACCATTTTTGCACAAGCTGCAATAATAGAACCTGGATCAGGAACATGCTCCAACATTTCCATGCAAACAACATGATCAAAGCTAGCGGGTTCGGCTTCAGCTAGTGACTCGGCACTTATTTTTTTATAGTGAGCATTGACACCTGATTCCAAACCATGTAAATCAGCAATATCAATCAGATCTTCGCTTAAGTCGATACCCAACATTGTGGCACCTTTTTTGGCTAAACCCTCTGTTAAAATGCCGCCACCGCAACCAATATCAACAATTTTTTGGTCTTGCACGCTAATAAATTGCTGAATATAGCTGATAC
This sequence comes from uncultured Methylomonas sp., assembly GCA_964640895.1. GTDB lineage: Bacteria > Pseudomonadota > Gammaproteobacteria > Methylococcales > Methylomonadaceae > Methyloprofundus. The sequence goes on along the minus strand of CAZXJK010000168.1, from coordinate 2,490 downwards.
GTAATGGGTTAACATCATGTAAAGTTTTAAATTCACCATTTTTATCCCACCAACGTTCCGCTTGTGAGCCAAATTTGTTAATTTCGTGTAAATGTACGTTTTCTGTCGCTGTCATGATGATTGGGTTGTATTGATTATGGTAATAGTATACTAGAATACTAGGTTATTAGGAGGATTTTAGTTAAATCTTTATAATACAAGTGCTTGTAATAAGTTATGCATCATTGTCAAAACTATTATACTAATATAGAGCAGGGTGACGTTATAATTATTGTTTTCTTAAGGAATGTGCATGGAATAACATTCCGAAATTATAACGCAGGATTTTTGTATCAGCAGGGATGATCTCATGAGGCGCATAGTTATTCTACGTAACAAATGAGATCATCCTTGCTGGTGCAAAAAGACTCGTTAGAAATCGGGAGGTTGTTTCATGCACGTTCCTAATTATGACGAGTAATATTTTTAGTGGGACGAATAGTAATTTTTACCGATGACCCAGGCTGGCATGGCAAGCAATTGCGCATGGCATTTGCTGCACGTGGTTATTTGGCTGAATATGTATCATTGACTGAATGTCGCATCACGATTCAAAAGGGTGTTTTACCCATTAGTATTCCAGGCTTTGAACAAGTGTTGCCTGATGCAGTTTTTGTACGAGGGGTGCCAGGTGGCTCTTTAACAGAGGTGGTGCACTATTTAGATGTATTACATGCGCTGAAAATAATGGGTATCCCTGTTTATAATGATGGGCATGCCATCGAGCGTAGTGTCGATAAAAGCATGACTAGCTTTTTGTTGCAGCAGCATAACTTGCCAACGCCAGACACTTGGGTGTTAAGGGATCGAACTAAAGCATTAGAAATAGCCGAGCAACAGCTGCGTTTAGGGCACCAATTAATCAGTAAACCTATTTTTGGTTCGCAAGGGGAAGGGATTCGCCGAATTGAAAAGTTAAGTGATTTATTTTGGTTGGCGCATAGCCAGGGTATTTATTATTTACAACGCTTTGTTGATTGTGAGGGTGAAGGCTATTCAGATTGGCGAGTTTTTGTGGTGAATGGCAAAGCGATAGCCTCCATGCGTCGTCGTGGGGTGCATTGGTTAAATAATGTTGCCAGAGGAGCCAAGTGTGAAGCCTTGCCGATAACGGATGCTATGGCAGAAATGGCGATTAAAGCAACGGCTGCTTTGCAAATGAACTATGCAGGTGTGGATATTATTTGTACGCCTGAGGGGGGCTATCAAATTATTGAAGTCAATAGCATTCCGGCATGGAAAGGCTTGGAAAGTGTCTGTCATGTGCAGGTAGCAAGCATTTTAGTAGATGATTTATTGGCACTTTGTGTACAACCTAAACAAATAGAGCAAGTATGTTAACGCAACAGCAATTAAAGGAAGCTTATGAATACGCATGTGAAATAGAATTGCGTGCCTTTAAGCCGGGTAATGTCAGTATTTATGCTGATGGTCATGATATGACAGTACAGGATTTTCGTGTTAGTGCCGAACAAAGTGCAGCACCGATTACAAATAGAGAATATGGTTTAGGCGAACGCATTTATTATGCAGTCAAAGCAACGCGTGCGGCTGTCGGTTGTAATACTAATTTAGGCATTATTTTGTTATGTGCGCCGCTATTAGTGGCAGCTGAAAAGCCTGTCTCTATAAAGGGTTTACAAACGGAGTTGGCAATTGTTTTAGCTAATACAACTATCACTGATGCTGATTGGGTTTTTCGTGCAATCGCATTAGCTGCGCCTGGTGGCTTAGGTAAGGCAGAAGAACAGGATGTTGCCTCAAAGCCAGATGTGACGCTGACTCAAGTGATGCAATTGGCAGGTGATCGCGATAGAATTGCGTTGCAGTTCACAACAAATTACAAAGATATTTTTGATTTTTTGGTTTTAAGGTATAATGTTGCCTTCAATCGGTGGGATGATGCGGAGTGGTCAGCAGTTGCTGTTTATGCAGCTATGTTGGCAACATATCCTGACAGTCATATCGAACGAAAATATGGCAATCTTCACACCAAGATGGTGATGGATAAGATGGCTTTGGTTGACGATAAGTTATCTCAAACAGATAGGCCTGAACAGATGGAAAGCTATTTACGCAAAATAGATAGCGAGTTCAAGTCTGCTGGGATTAATCCAGGGACAGCAGCTGACTTTACGGTGGTAACGGTTTTAGCAGTACAGTTAGAACAATTACTTGCGAATAAATAGGTTGCTTGGATTATGAATTATTGTTTTCCATAACAATTTTGTATTAGAGGATATTGGCAAATGTCAATTCTAGATAAAGTTTTTTCTTTTTTTTCAGAGGGTAATAGTAGCATGGCTAAAATTAACAACTTACGCGTTGGTGAATCTTTAAACGGCGACGGAAACGAAGTTGCACACATTGACTTAATGATGGGCCCTCGTGGTTCTGCTGCTGAGTCTGCTTTCGCAAACTGCTTAACAAACAACAAAGACGGTTTCTCAA
>CAZXJK010000167.1:0-6455 GCA_964640895.1 uncultured Methylomonas sp. | reverse complement strand
CAGAAACAAAAATCCTATGCAATATGGGTATATTCATTACTTGCAAGTCCCTTAGAGGAATAAGCAATACTGGTTTAGATAATATGATAGAAACAGTCATCGAACGTTTACTTTATGCCAGCCGCCTGGCTATTGGCTCCTATTTATTTAGGTATGAGCCTCGCTTTGATGGCTTTATCGGTAAAATTTTTTCAAGAGCTATACCATTTTATTCCACATATTTTAGATCTCGATGAATCACAGTTAGTTTTACAGCTATTGACCTTTATTGATTTAACGTTAGTCGGCAGCTTAACCATCATTATCATGTTTAGCGGTTATGACAATTTTGTTTCCAGCTTAGATATTAGCGATGATACCGAAAAACTAAGATGGTTAGGCACACATGATTACGGTGCTTTGAAAATGAAGGTTGCCGCGTCTATTGTTGCTATTTCATCAATACATTTACTAAAAGTATTTGTGAATATCGAGCACATAGATAATGATAAATTGCAGTGGTATGTGCTCATACATCTTACCTTTGTGCTTTCTGCCTTTTTAATGGGCTATTTAGAAAAGAAGGTACCACATTGAGCCAACTGATATTATTAGGTACTTCTGCTTGCCATTTATGTGAACAGGCTGAAGCCTTGTTAGAGCAATTAGCCATTACCTATCAAAAAATTGATATTGCCGAACAAGAGCAATGGCAAGCGCGTTATGCCATTAAAATCCCTGTTTTACTTGATATGCAAACGCAGCAAGAACTTTGCTGGCCTTTTGCTATTGAGGATATACAAAGCTTTACCGCTTAAAATAAACAGGTAGGCTGGGTTAGATTTTTTTGCAAAGCAATAAAAACGTAACCCAGCAAAGCCCTGTATATGTGTCAATGCTGGGTTACGTTAGTTGCGCTTCGCTGACTAATCTAACCCAGCCTACATGGTAAGAAATTAAGATTTATGGCCATAAATCATTAACTTAATGACCATAATGCTCACCGTAGGAACGATTAGCAATACTCCATCTTTACAATGACATATACATTATTTTACGTGTGCCAACCACTCAGCATGATCTGCTTTACGCCCATGCACATAATCAAAATATAAAGCTTGGAGTTTTTCAGTAATAGGCCCACGTTCACCTGAACCAATGAGGCGATCATCGTATTCGCGTATCGGTGTTACTTCTGCAGCGGAGCCAGTAAAAAATGCTTCATCAGCAACATACACTTCATCACGGGTAATACGTTTTTCTTTTACTTCCAACCCCTGCTCTTTAGCAATGGTCAAGATCGTCTCACGAGTAATGCCTTCTAATGCAGAAGTGGTTTCCGGCGTATATAAAATACCATTCCGCACAATAAATATATTCTCGCCACTGCCTTCAGCAACAAAGCCTTCATGATCCAATAATAACGCTTCATCATAGCCAGCACTTAAGGCTTCTTGTAAGGCTAAGATAGAATTAATGTAATTGCCGTTTGCTTTAGCTTTACACATGGTGCTATTAACATGGTTACGTGTATAAGAAGAGGTTCTGATACGAATACCTTTTTCCATACTTTCTGCCCCTAAATAAGCCCCCCATTCCCATGCCGCCACCATAACATGTACTTTAAGGTTATCGGCACGTAAACCCATGCCTTCAGAACCATAAAAACACATAGAACGAATATAAGCACTGTCCAAGTTATTATTTTTAATCGAACCAATATGCGCTTGGTTGATTTCCTCTTTTGAAAAAGGAATCTTCATATTTAAAATATGTGCGGAGCGGAATAAACGATCAGTATGATCTTGCAGCTTAAAAATAGCAGGGCCTTCCGAGGTATGATAAGCTCTTAAGCCTTCAAATACGCCAGCACCATAATGCAATGTATGTGTTAGGACATGTACTTTAGCTTCGCGCCATTCTACCCACACTCCATCTAGCCAAATTTTTCCGTCTCTATCATCCATTGTCATCATGTTTTGTTATACCTGTTATTCAATAAAAATTATTTGTCGCTATTATAGCCCTTTTAGCAGGGTATTATGTCAGCAATATCTAGCTAAATGAACGAATTATCATAAAAAACCTAAGGTGATAACATAATGATTTTTACCTGAAAAATATTATATAAGCTAAAATAGGTTTTTCTAATATATAAACTTCCTAACAATTATTTATGACTAACCCCAAAATTTCTTTAAGCGAATTGGACACGCCTTTAAAGGTTTTATTTACCGGCTATTTAACAACAGTAGCCATAGGCTATTTGTTTGCCTTGATTCAGATTTTATTCACCCATGGAATGGCAGATGGAAAATTTGGCCTCTCTTTGGATGATATCGTCTACAGCTATTATGGTAACCGCTCAGGAACCGTTCTAGAGACCAAGTTAAATGGCTCGATGAAGAACAAGGCGACCGAAAAAGAACGTTTTGCGATTATGCAATGGGTGCGGGATGGTGCTGATGAAAAGGATTATACCAATCAGAAAATTGACCGCATTATCGAAAAGAAATGTGAACTGTGTCATAACGAAGGCGCATCAGGGATTCCTGATTTTTCTGAATTTGAAAATATTAAAGAGTTAACTAAGGAAGATGAAGGGGCAACGTTTACTTCATTAACCCGTGTTTCACATATCCATTTATTTGGCATTAGCTTTATTTTTATGTTTGTCGGGATTATTTTCAGCTTCTCGACCACGGCCTCTAGCAAATATAAAAGCATTGCTATCGGTATGCCGTACTTATTTCTGATTGTGGATATTTTATCGTGGTGGCTCACCAAGTTATCACCCATGTTTGCTTCATTGGTCATGGTTGCTGGTGCCGGCATGGCCGCATCATTTGCCTTTATGTGGGTCGTTTCTTTAAAGGAAATGTGGTTTATCAACAACCCATGGTTTTTTGACCCCGACTCACCTTATCAACGCTTTTTAAAAATAGTCGTTGGCTTATGGTTTAAACTCGTTGCTATTATCGGTAGAGTCATTAGGCGGGATATTATTCCTACGATTTTTACATTATTAAAAGACGGATTTAACTGGCTTTATAACAAAATGAAGTAATTACGATTATTAATATTGTAGGAGGGGCTTTTAGCCGCGACCCATAACATTCGCGAAAAGCCCACCCTATTCCTATTTAAATGACAGAAAAATTATGATTAAACATATACACCTACTTTTTATCGTCCTGACCATTAGCAGTTTTATTATCCGCATTTTCTTGGCCGAATTTAAGCCTGAGATTTTAGGTGCTAAAGTACTAAAAATTGCTCCCCATGTTATTGATACCATTTTATTGCTCAGCGGTATTGCTTTGGTATTTCAAGGTAACTGGATGGCAGGTGAATACGGTTGGATTCTTAGCAAATTCGTCATGTTACTTATTTATATCGGCCTAGGCGTGATGGCAATGCGTAGCACTGGTATAAAGCGTTGGGTTGCATTCGTGGGTGCTTTAGCGGTTTTTGCTTATATTTTAAGCGTTGCTATTAGCAAACATGGATTTATCTAAAGCAGTAACGCCACTAGGGCAGGTCTACTTATTTGCTGCATTCCCAGCAGAAGCCAAGCCATTAGTTAGCCATTTTAAATTGAAAAAAGAGCTCTCGGTGACTGCTTTTACTATTTATCGCAATGCCGAGCTCACTTTAACGGTCACCGGATTGGGTAAAGCGGCGATGGCTGCTGGTCTTGCTTATACCTTGGCTCTATTTCCAGCGGATGCAGTGCCTATATTGTTAAATGTTGGTATTGCAGGGCATCAAGATCACCCCCTTGGCAGTATTTTTTGTGCTGAAAAAATCATAGATCAAGATAGCCAGCGTGTTTACTACCCACAATTAGTAGTAACTCCACCGTGTCCTAGCCAAATGATCACAACCGTGAGCTTGCCAGAGCTTACCTATGCCGGTACTTCCCTCTATGAAATGGAAGCCTCTGCTTTTTATGAAACCGCCATTCGTTTTAGCTCTAGTGAATTAATCCAATGCATTAAAGTGGTTTCTGATAATCAGGCTAACCCCGCTGCACAAATTAAACCTGCACAAGCGAGTCAGTTGATGATGACGGCTATTCCTATTATTGAGGAATATATAACATTGCTTAGTCAATTAGCCTTACTCAGCCAAAATTTTAAATCCCCCTTTTATACAGAAATCATTGCACAAGCACATTTTACTAATCAGCAAAAGCTGCAATTAAAAGCATTATTAAGTAAAAGAGCCGTGTTGATGATAAATAAATTGGATATAACAGAACTGGCACAGAACTCTGCAAAATTGATTCTAGAGAGATTACAGCAAGAGATTAATCAGCATACATTTGGTGGTTTTTGAGGGTTGCGTGATTTTAATAGCACCCTAAAGCATCGCTATTAAATCATGTAGCCCAGCAAGGTATGCCAGCTCATTGACATTGCTAACCTCAAATTTTTTAAACAGTTCAGTTCTAATATTCGCTGCAGCACTGGCACTGATGCCATAACGGCTATCTAAGGTCTTATAAGCCTTACCACTGAGGGTGAATTTAAGAATCTGCTTCTCTCTAGCATTTAAGTTATTTAACACTGGTAGGTAAAAAGTTTTTTTGTAATCAGTACTACCTTGTACACGATGATGAAATAGAGTGATACAGGTTTGTAATAACGGCAAGCGTTCTATTAATAATTTAGCAAAATAAGGATTTTGTTCATCACTAATCACACTTGCACCTGCAATATGATGCGGTGTACTCAGCATAGGAATAGAAATGCCATTATTAATTTGATAGTCCGTTCTGGCTACTTCAATAACTTGTTTTTCTTCTGTTAATAACAAGCCTTTCTGCTCTTCAGACCACCAATTTGCTGTACTAAGATTGCCAGATTGAATGCGCTTAATGGTAAAGTCATTCGCCGCAAAGCTGGCCTCGGCATAGTGCTCTAAAAATGCCGCACTAAAATGCGTAGATTTCAAAAAAACCACATCAGCATTGCTCATGGCGCTTAAGCCAATGGGAATAGAGCTATAAACTAGCCCTGCAAAGCCGAGTAATTCGACAGTGTGCTCCAGAACCTTAAAGCTATCAGCTAAGCTTACAGTATTATTGAACTGTGTAATAAAGTCGGTAAGTAGATGATTTAAATTCATTTTTATTACCTATGGTTTATCCTGAGTTGAGATTGTAGCTGATTCCAACTCAGGAGACAGCTTATTTTTGTAATACTAAAAAGTTTACGCCACCTAAATAGTGCTGCTGATGACACTCAATAACCTGAAAATTAGCTTGGCGTACCTCATTTATTAAGGTATCCATACTGACAAATTTAGCGGCCATATTACTTGCCAAAGACAAATTTAACTGCCTAAATTCAACAAAGTCTGGGTGTCCTAACAGCTCTTTCTCTGCCTCATCAAGTAACTTAGGCATATCCATTTGTGGATTGGGTGTAGCCAAAACAAACAATCCACCTGTAGGCAGCATCTGATAAATACTGGTAAGGACTAATGCAGTATCCGGCCAAGTATAATAACTGTGTATTGAGACCGCCGAAGTAAAGCAAGCAGTCATGTTTTCAATACGCTCTTGCATAATATGAAATGGCTTTTGAGTCACTCGTGCAGTTACCCATTCCGCTATTTTTACCATTTCAGGTGCATAGTCAATACCGGTATAAGACTTAATTCCAGCTTGATCAGCCAGCAATGGTGCAAGCCTCGCTGTACCACAACCACAGTCCACCACATCGCCACTTAAATAAGAGGCGGCCTCGGTAAATAATGCCCACTGCATAGAGGTTAATACCGAGATATGAGCACGCGAATATGCGTTCCAAATAGTTTGGTTATAACCGCCATTTTTCATGACGACTCTCCTGTCATAACATCACGCCTAGAACAAACTTGTACACCTGACCAACCAAAAAAGCGAGGGGCAGTATCTTGCAAGCGCCAAGTCATCACCACATACTTTGAATCACTGCCAAATGTTTCTGCTAATTCTGCCACCACTGTTGCACGCATCAGGCGGCGATAAAATCCCACCCACTTAGGTCGAACAAACATAATATAAGTATCAATATCCTGTTCAATCCCTAGTTGATAAAAAGCACGATAATAATTTTTTAATACACCTCGCGCATCATCAGCAATTACAAATCGGCCTAACTCAGCAAAGGTTCTTTGCTCGTGGTTTAATTGCAAAATTAAATCAGGTACCAGTTTCTTTTCAGGAATGCCTAAAGGGGCAATATTAAAAGCAATCTGGGCAGTACTGCTAATATCACCCATCTTATTACGGGTATACAATACGCAAGACTGTGCATCATATGGGTCGTGAGCAAAGCACGCGACAGCTGGGTAAATCTTATTGTAAACAACTTGACGAAGATACCACACTTGTCGGATAGTCTCAGTTGCTACTTGCTGTTCTTGATTGCCTAATACTCGATGTTCCAGTTTTAATGGTTAGGCAGATAGCAAAAAAACAAGTA
>CAZXJK010000166.1:0-6477 GCA_964640895.1 uncultured Methylomonas sp. | reverse complement strand
TTTATCATCTCTAAGAAGTGGTGCCTCGGGCCGGAATCGAACCGGCACGCCCAGAAGGCGAGGGATTTTAAGTCCCTTGCGTCTACCAATTTCGCCACCGAGGCATCAATATCTGATAGAGAAGTACTTATTATAGCGTCTAATTTAATCTTGGCTAGTACTTTTTTTGAATTATTTATAGTGTTTATTTAAGTGACTGTTTATAAGGTGAAATTGGTTTTTATTTATTCTGTAAATAGCTGCCATACGGGACGTATGTTGACGGGCAGGGGGGCTAAGCGTCCTAATTCGACCCATTTATTTTTGGGTGAATGAAAGTCTGAACCAACTGAACCATATAATTCAAATTGTTTAGCAAACAGTAGCGCACGTCTAATTTCATCAGGGTTACTGCGAGCGGTGATGATTTCCATGCCTAGTCCGCCATATTCTTTAAAGGCACCCAGAAAACGGCGCATCCAACTGGCGGTCAATTTGTAGCGCATGGGGTGGGCGACCACCGCTACTCCGCCAGCATCGTTTATCCAAGCAAGTGCTTGTTCTAGTGGTGCCCATTCGGTACTGACAAAGGCGGATTTACTTTGCCCTAAGTAACGATCAAAAGCGCCTTGCATGCTGCTGACATGATTATTTTTTAATAAAAAATCTGCAAAATGGGTGCGGGTAATCATGCCAGCACCTGCACTGAGTTGTACTGCTTCTAAGGCACCTGGTATTTTTTGCTTTGCTAATTTATAGGCAATTTTTTGCGCACGTAGTAAGCGAATCTTTTGTAAATCTTGGGTGCCGGCAACGAGTGTGGCGTTATTAGGGTCAATATTTAAGCCGACTATGTGGAAAGTTCTTTTGTTCCAGGTACAAGACAATTCTATGCCCGGGATTAGGTTTAGAGCATGCTGTGCAGCTGTTTGTTGAGCCTGCTCAATACCCGCAATGGTATCGTGATCAGTCAGGGCTAAATCAGTTACCCCATGTTCTTTGGCACGCAGCACAACGTCTGCTGGTGATAAGGCACCATCAGAGGCAGTAGAGTGACAGTGTAAATCATAGACCGGAGCTGTCATTTATTGGTATTCTCCATAGAGTTTTGCATAGAGTCCATTTTGAGTAATAAGTTTATCGTGGCTACCTTGTTCGCAGATTTTACCTTCTTCAAACACGTAAACATGATCTGCTTGTTTAATAGCGCTGAGTCGATGTGCAATAATAATTGTGGTTCGATTTTTTAGAAAATCTGCTAGTGCGATATGCAACTTGTGTTCGGTTTCTGTATCTAAAGCCGATGTGGCTTCATCTAAAATGACCACGCTTGGGTTGGCAATAATCATACGGGCAATAGCCATGCGTTGGCGTTGTCCACCTGATAAGCGCATGCCTTGTCGTCCCACAATGGTGTCTAAGCCTTTATCCAGTTGCTTAACAGTGTCTTGTAATTGCGCTATCGCTAGGGCATTCCATGATTCACTATCACTGACGACTTTGCCTAAAGCTAAGTTTTCACGAATACTGTCATTAAACAGGATTGGGTGTTGTAATACTGTGACCACGTGCTCACGAATGACATCAAAGCCAATTTTAGTGATCGGGATATTATCATAACTAATCATACCGCTTTGCGCTGGGTAGAGGCCAATGAGTGTTTGAACTAAGGTAGACTTACCGCCGCCACTGGCACCGACTAAGGCAATCTTGTTACCTGCTTTAATACTTAAATTAATGCCAGTGAGGATTTCATCCTGTTCACTTTTATAGCTAAAATGCAAATCTTGGATGTGTACGCTGACAGTTTTTTTATTCTTAAAGGGGTTAATGAGTGCAGGATAAACAGGCTCTTGTTGCAGTGCTTGCATGCTGTTGATGCGAGTTAGGGCAGCTTTCGCATTGTAGAAAGCATATTGAATGCCTAATACTTCTTGTACTGGTGCCATCATAAACCACAGATAACCAAAAACGGCGAGCATTTCTCCTATACTTAAATCAGAATACAGCACCATCAACATGGCAGCAGCACGGAAAATGTCAAAGCCAAATAAGAAAATAAGGAAGCTAAAGCGCGCAGCAGCGTCACTTTTCCAAGCAAAAGAAGTTGAGTGCTGTTTAACGGCAGCTGCTGAGTCAATCAACTTTTGATAATAATGATTTTCACGGTTACTGACGCGAATTTGTTGAATGGCTTCTAAGGTTTCAGCAAGCGCTTGCTGAAAAATACCATAAGCAGAGTTTTCTTTAGCCTTTAATTTTTTGACTTTTTTGCCTAAACTGCGCGTAAAGAAAATAACAATAGGATTAAGCAATAAAATAAATAAGCCTAATTGCCAATGCATCCATAATAATATGGTGCCAGTACCGATGATGGTTAGGCTGGCAACCAGTAATTTACTGGTAGTACTCCCTATAAAGGTATCTAAAGTATCCAAATCGGTTACTAAATGAGTAATCACTGTGCCGCTACCTAAGCTTTCATATTCCGCCATGGAGATATTCTTGAGATGATTAATTTGCTGTTTGCGAATGCGAAAAATAATATCTTTAGATATATAGGTAAATTGGCGTGACTGGATAATATTAAAAATTATACCGAAGATGCGTAAACATAAACTGACTAATAATATAACACCTATATAAAGTAGCGGTGTGTGCCATTGTGGTGGTGTATATTGGTTGATTGTTGTGATGGCAATGCCAGGGTGATTCAACAGAACCTCATCAACTAACATCGGCATTAACAGTGGCACTGGTACAATCGCAATGGTGGCTAAAATAGCCAGCAGGTGTGCAGAAAAGAGTTCTTTTTTATGTTGTTTGACGATACTGAATATATAAGTCCAAGTATAAGCAGTGGCTGCAGAGTCTTGTGGCATGTGTACGGTTTTTATAATGTATTCTTCGGGGTGATGATAAAAGGGATTATAGCTTGAATTGTGGTGTGGAGTCTGATGAATAATATGTGTTGTAAGTGAGAACGGCCGCAGTATCGGGTGCTTGCCTCATCTGCATAGTATAAATCACGTTATTTTGACTGCACAGTCGTGTTAGAAGCACAGGTGCATAGCGGGGGCTACGCAACTGTTTTTCTGGCGCGGCTGTGCAGCCAAAAGACAAGTCAGACTTGGGTATTATTGAATTCTCCTAAGCTGAGTTATATTTTTTAAGACAATGCTTTTTTGTTATGAGAATAAGAGTATCTCATGGCGCTTAATCCTGCGAGTAGCAATAAAAATACTCCAGGTGTTGGTGCGTTGACTACATCTGCTTCGATGCTTGAATAAAGAATATTGGGTTGTGAGAAGTTGTAAAACCCGAAACTACCATTAGAGAAATTACCATTGATATCAAGCTCTAGTACCCCGTCAACACTAACTTGTACGTTGGTAGCCGTGAATAAGATATCAAAATCGTAGATTTGGCTATTATTCCAACCGGTATTACCCAGGTTGGTTGCACGCTGTAACTCTTGTACAACACCAGTATGCCCCCAAAAATCAGTGGCAGAAAATGTCCCTGAAATAGCTGAAATAGCTAAGCCGGCTGGGGATGTTGCTGAAAAAGCACTTTGGGCAGCTTGCTTCCAATCAATTAGTAAGTAATCGGCATTGGTATTTGTGCTGTCACCATCATTATAACCTAGGACGAAACCGATAAAATCATCATCACCGTCATTAACTGAAATTTGACCAGAAAGCGAAATGCCCTGACTATTGCTATTATTAAAAAAAACGGCAGGAGTAGTAGTGTTGGCGGTTTGCAGAACAGACTGATTATTTATGGATAAATCCCAATTACCAGTCCCATTTTGAGACCAAGTTGAGAGATCGACTGGAGTCGCTGCAACTGTAGCAGATAAACTGATTAATATTGATCCAAGAAATAATTTACTTTTATTTAGCATAGCATTTACCTTTAGCTTTTTTTGAAAAATATATTGATTGTACCAATAAATGCATTTTATTAATAATAGTTAATTCAATTGTTTATGATAATAAAGCAGTATTTGTGATTTAAATAAATAAACTATGTTAAATAACTTATGTTGAACTTCTAGTTTATTAACGTCTAAACCTTCACCTTAACAAGTAGTTCTATTGATAACGCTATAATTCATTTTTATCTCCTAGCGAAGTTTTGTTATGATGATAAGGGGTGTCTGCTTTGGTTTTTCTGTCATGATTCTTGTGGTAGTTAAACCTAGAGAGCAGGGTAAAAGGAGCTTTATCTTGTATGAAAATGTGTGCAATTAAGAAACGAGAATTCAATAATGCCCGAGTCTGACTTGTCTTTTGATTGCATAATCGCACCAGAAAAATAGTTGCGTAGCCCGCTATGCACCTGTTTTTCTGACACGACTGTGCAGCCAAAACTCTGTGTCATACTTTCGAGTATTATTAAATCCTCGCTCCTAAACATTGTAGGTAATCAGGAAAATATACGGTTGGAGAAATAGGATAAATGGGGAAAGTATTAATTAGACTTTGGGCTTGTTTGTTGTTATCACTATGGATGTTAGAGAGTCCGGCAAGCGTGCTTGAGCAACAGCGTGTGCGCTTTTTAGCAGCGGAACAAAATTTACAAGGAGACTTTGCTGTCATCAGTAAAGGCTTGGCAAGTTATCCCTTGTATCCTTATTTAGAATACCGGTGGTTAAAAAAACACCTAGGCAAAACCAAGCAAGTACAAAGTTACTTAAAAAAGAATAAAACTTCACGTTATGCACGCTTATTACGTGGTAATTGGCTAAATTACTTATATAAAAAGGAGCAATGGCAGGATTTTGTGGCTTACTATAAGTCATCTTCTCGTAAGCGGCAGCAATGTCGTTACCAATGGTCGCGTTATCAACTGAACTATAAAACGAAAGCACTGATAGCGACTAAAAAAATCTGGTTAACAGCTCGATCTTTGCCAAAAGACTGTGACCCATTGTTAGCAAAATTTACCCAATCTAAATTTTTAACCCAAGAATTAGTTTGGCAGCGTTTTTTACTGGCGAGTAAAAAACGGCAAATTAAATTAGCGCAATACTTGAGTAAACAACTGACCAGTACGCAAGCGAAAAAAAATGCAGAGCAGTGGTTACGGTTGGTTAAGCAGCCTGAACTCATTGCTAAAACTAAATTCTTACAAGGCGTTTCAAAAGCGCAGCAATCAGATATGCTGGTGTATGCCATCAAACGTATCACGGGTGCAAATGCAGAGAAGGCTGCCATGGTTTGGGAAGCACAAAAGCCTTTATATCAATTAAGTGCGACTCAGGTTTATCAAATAGAGCGTAAAATTGCTATGCAAATGGCTTTTGACAAATCTACTAAAGCTTATGCACGTTTTAAAATGATTAAGCACCCTAGTGCAAGTACGCGCATTTGGACGGTACGTGCGGCATTATTGGAACAAAATTGGCAGCATGTGCAAGTGGCATTAAAAAACTTGCCGGCAGTTGAAAAGCGTAAAGAGCGTTGGCGCTATTGGCAGGCACGTACTTTTATGCAAACTAAACAGCCGGAGCTTGGGTTGGCGTTGTATAAACTATTGGCTAAAGAACGTAGTTATTATGGTTTTTTAGCGGCAGATTTCTTACAACAAGCTTATGTTTTTGCAGATAAGCCAATTAAATTAAGCAGTAAAAAACGCGAAGATTTGTTGGCTAGCAAAACCTTTTTGATGATTCGTGAGTTTAGATTTTTGCAGCGTGATGATGAGGCGCAAAGAAATTGGTGGGATGCTATTAATGGATTAAAAGGCAATGATGTATTAGGGGCTGCAAAAATTGCCCAGGAATGGCAGTGGCATAAATTGGCAATTTTAACGGTAGCTCGCGCCAAAAGCTGGGATGATGTGGTATTGCGCTTCCCAATTGATTATGCTGATGAAATTAAGAAAAACGCTAAATTACAGGAATTGGAAGCTCCTATTATCTATGGCTTAATTCGTCGTGAGAGTATGTTTGATAAATTAGCTCATTCTCCTGCGGGTGCTTTGGGCTTAATGCAAATTATGCCTAAAACAGGCAGGCAGATTGCTAGAGAAATGAAACTACGCTGGCATTCCAAGTCCGCGCTATTAGATGCTCAGCTTAATTTGAAATTTGGTGCCTATTATTACAAACAGATGTTGACCAAATATGAGGGTAATTTTGCCTTAGCAGCGGCTGCTTATAATGCCGGGCCGCATCGTGTGAATCGCTGGATAAAAACCGAGAGTGGTTATCCAGCTGATATTTGGGTAGAAACCATTCCGTATAAAGAAACCCGGGGATATGTTGCGGCAGTGCTAACTTATGCCTTGGTTTATCAACATCGTATGGGTGAAAATAAATTAACTATGCGAGACTTTATGTTGGATATTAAGCCGCCGAGTGTCACAACTGACGCGGTAGCGGCGGGTGAAATTTAAAATTTTTAGTAAGCGTTATTAATTAAGATAATATTATGAGTATTTTAATAAAAACTGTTCGCATTTCAGGTTTTCGAGGCCTAAAAAATA
>CAZXJK010000165.1:0-6494 GCA_964640895.1 uncultured Methylomonas sp. | reverse complement strand
AGACATTGAATAGTATGAGTATTTATAATTTAAATGATATATTTCGACAGCCTACTACCGACCTCTTGGTGATTCTGCTATGAATAACCATTGATTTTTGCATTCCAAGTGACGATTGCTGGGGTATCATGATAAGCACCGAGCACGTTGAGTGTCGCGGTATCCAGAACAAACATACCACTTTGCTCAATTGGCTGGTTAAGCCAGCGTGTAGCAAACACCCGCGACAGATGTCCATGAGAAAAAACGGCGACATCCCCGTCAATTAGCCGAACTTTTTTTATGATGCGGTCAACGCGTAAACAAACCTCTGCGGGAGAATCACCTTCAGGACACCCGTGTTCGAACAAATCCCAGTCGGGTACCTCTTTTTGAATCTGTTCAGTGGTCATACCTTCATAACGGCCATAATTCCATTCGGTGAGATCCAGATCCACGACTGCCCTATCCGCAAAGCCAGCCAACTCACAGGTTTCAAATGCGCGCTTGAGCGGACTTCTAAATACCTGTTGAAATTGCCAGTTCTTCAGCGCTCTTTGCAGCAGATCCGATTCCTTTCTACCATTTTCGGTCAACGGCAAATCGGTAAATGATGTGTGACGACCTTCAAGCGCCCATTTTGTTTCGCCATGTCGGATTAATACTACTTTCTGTTTATATTTCTTCATAAGGGTAACTATGTTCCTAGGTCAATGAAGCCTGAAAAATATCATCGATCGAGTCACCCAGAACCCTGTCGAACTCTTCATCCAACTGCTTCACCCTCAAGTCCTGCAATAAGGCACGCGAGAAACTGGCAATGATTCCATTATTTCTTGTCAGCCTGGCATCGGCTTCTTCATGCATATAACCACCGGATAGTGCCACGACTCTGACTACGTTTGAATGTGAAATAAAATCGGCGTACAAATTGTCCACCTCAGGTAGCGTAAGCTTCAACATCACCAGATGATCAGGGCCGAGCACTTTGAGTTCGTCGAGTATAGCTGCTTTTAACAGGTTTTCTGCCTTGGCCTTGTTCGGGCAATGGATATCTATTTCAGGTTCGATAATCGGAACCAAGCCAGCGGCGATAATCTGCCGAGCAACTGCAAACTGTTGCCGAACCACAGCATCTACCCCATCTCCATTCGCGTGTTTGATGACGGATCGCATTTTAGTGCCAAATATATCCTTCGATTTCGCTTTGGCCAGTAATGAATCAAGGTTGGGCATCGGATTCATAAGCTGCGCGCCACCCCGCTCCTCCGAGAGACCTTTGTCAACCTTCAGAAATGGCACAACGTTCTTGACATTCCAAAGGTAGTTCGCCATAGCTTGTCCTTCAATCATACGATCCATGGTGTCCTCAAATAGAATCGCGCCAAGTATGCGTTGCCCATTGAATGCCAGACTGGTAATTACCCTTGTTCGCATCTGGTGCTCAAGTTCGAACATTTCTTCATCATTCGACCACGCATCTTCACCGATACCATAATCCTTCAACGCCTTTGGCGTGCTTCCACCACTCTGGTCTAAGGCTGCGATAAATCCCGTTGCTGAGTTTATCTTTTGTAACTGCTGTTGGTTTTTACTCATAATAATCCTCGTAATACTCATAGACTGCCTGAACAAGTAGCTCGTAGGCTGGGTTAGGTTTTTTTGCGCAGCAATAAAAACGTAACCCAGCAAAGCCCTGTATATGTGTCAATGCTGAGTTACGTCAGCTGCGCTTTGCTTGCTAATCATACCCAGCCTACAGAGTATATGATTGATTTTTATGGATATAAATATAACTTATTGCTCGTGACTCAACCACGCCAAATACAAAGCCACCCCTTCCTGTACGGTTTTAAATGGCGCATCATACCCAGCCGCTTTTAACTTACGCATATCCGCCTGAGTAAAGCTTTGGTAACTCCCTTTTAAATGTTCAGGAAAAGGAATATATTCTATTTCACCTTTTTGATGGAAAGCAATCACCGCCTCAGCAACATCTTTAAAGGATTGTGCTTTACCTGTACCAACATTAAAAATACCACTCACTTCAGGGTGTGCAAATAACCAAAGGTTAACCGCCACCACATCATCAATATAAATAAAATCACGCAACTGGCCACCATCTGCATAACCATCACAACCGGCAAATAATTTTGGATTTTCACCGTTTAAAATTTGCTGATGTAAGTGAGAAGCCACACTGGCCATACTGCCTTTATGCTGTTCTCTTGGGCCATATACATTAAAATAACGCAAGCCGACTACTTGCGTTTCATCATCTAAGTGCAGACTTCTGACATATTGATCGAACTGCCACTTAGAGTAGCCATAGACATTTAAAGGGCCTTCAAATTCACGCGTTTCGGTAAATTGTTTGGTGTCCCCATAGGTTGCTGCTGAAGAAGCGTAAATCAGAGAAATGGCATGATCTAAGCAAAAGTGCAGTAAAATTTTGGAAAATTCATAATTATTTTGCATCATAAATTTACCGTCCCACTCCGTTGTAGAGGAACAAGCACCTTCATGAAAAATAACTTCTATATTTAACGGTAAGCCAGTTTTGGTGTGAATTCGATGCAAAAAATCATCTTTATCCCAATAATCGGCAATATCGCAGTCAACAATATTACGAAATTTGGTGCCATCGCTCAGGTCATCGACAACAATAATATCGCTACGCCCTTGCTGGTTTAAAGTTTTCACGATATTGCTGCCGATAAAGCCGGCACCGCCTGTGACGATAATCATAGCTATAACCTATGTTAATTATTTAAAAGAGAGAATAGGGTTTTATTGATTTTTAATGCGTTCAATAGTGGTGGTGGTCGATTTGCCATCAACAAAGTCAAGAATTTCGACTTTACCACCTGCCGCAATAACCGCAGCCCCACCAACAACTTGTTCAGGCTGATAATCGCCCCCTTTTACCAGTATATCGGGTAAAAATTTATTATAAATACGTTCGGGTGTTTCTTCCATAAAAGGGATCACCCAATCAACACAGCCTAATGCTGCAATAATAGTCATTCGATCAGCCACATTATTAATCGGACGTGAATCTCCTTTTAATTGGCGTACTGATGCATCTGAATTAATCGCGACAACCAAACGGTCACCCAGCAAACGTGCTTGCTCAAGATAGGCCACATGACCTGAATGCAATATATCAAAGCAACCATTGGTCATCACTACTTTCTCACCACTCGCTTGGGCAAAGTCGATCACTTGTTGCAATTCTGCTTCCGTGACCACACCACTAATATCTTCCTTATCGCCATGCAGAGCACGATTAAGTTCTTGCGTAGAAATAGTCGATGTTCCAAATTTACCTACCACAATACCTGCTGCCATATTAGCTAAATGCATGGCATGTTGTGAGCCTAGACCAGCAGCAATACCTAATGCCATACTGGCAATCACAGTATCACCAGCCCCTGTGACATCGAAGACTTCACGCGCATGTGTGGGTAGAAAATAAGCTGTATCTGGTTTGATTAAAGCCATGCCATGCTCACTTAAAGTTACCAGTAAAGCTGCAATATTATATTGCTGCAATAAAGCTTGGCCTTTGCTGATAATTTGCTCATTATTATGGCAGGCACCGACCACAGCCTGAAACTCGGAACGGTTCGGGGTGATTAGGCTGGCACCTTGATAGCGAGCAAAGTCAGTGCCTTTCGGGTCCACTAAGCTGCTAACACCTTGTGCTTGCGCTAAGGCTAGCAACTCAGGAATATATGTTAATACGCCTTTGTCATAATCCGAAAAAATAACCGCATCAACACCGACCAGTGCTTGTTGATAATGGCTAAACAGCTCAGCATAATCAAAGTCGAGTAACTCTTCTTCAAAATCGAGACGAATTAGTTGTTGGTGTTGGGCAACAATACGTAATTTACACGCAGTTGGCGCATGCTTGCTTTTGATAAAATCACATTGTACGCCTTTAGTGCTTAGCAGGTTTTGCAGTTCATCGGCTTCTTTATCATCGCCCACAATACCTATTAAAGTAACTTCTGCCGCTAATGAAGCAATATTCAAAGCAACATTACCGGCACCGCCTGCACGCGCCTCTTTGTTATTCACTTTAACAATCGGTACAGGTGCTTCAGGTGAGACTCGGTCAGTTTGACCGGACCAATAATAGTCCAGCATCACATCACCGACGACTAATATTTTTAGGCCAGCAAAGTTAGGTATTTCACTAATCATGTACTGACCTCATCCAGCATTTCACACCACCAATGATAAATTAACATATGCGCTTCTTGAATACGCGCCGTGGTGGTTGAGGGGGCTACTATCGCCACATCGACCAGACTTTTTAGTTGGCCACCGTCACCACCGGTTAAACCGATCGCTGTCATATTTTGTTGCTTGGCGGTGTTAATCGCTGCAATAATATTAGCACTATTACCTGAAGTGGAGATTGCAATTAGACAGTCCCCTGCCGAACCTAGTGCTTCAATTTGACGTGCAAATAAAGTCTCAAAAGAAAAATCATTTGGATGTGCGGTCAAAATAGAGGTATCAGTGGTCAGTGCAATCGCAGGATAAGCACGCCGATTTTTATGGTAACGAATCACCAGTTCGGCAGCAATATGCTGACAATCAGCCGCACTACCGCCATTACCACAGAGCAAAATTTTATGCCCTGAAGTGAGCGTACTAATAATCAGTTTAGCAGCAACGGTAATCATTGGCACGCAGTCTGTTAATCGCTGAGTCATTTGTTGATGCTCATTAACAGCATCTAAAAATTGTTTTGGGGCGCTCAATATTAGGATCCTGAGTATTTTTGGTCTTAAAGGTACGAATTAGTTTTGATGAATTATACTTCGTGCAGTGATGGATGCGGAATTTATATATTCAAATGAAGAGTGCAACCCGACCTCCGCGCTTGCTGAGATAAAATAATATGGTAAACGCCCCTCAATAAATTTAATTTTTTCTGGCTGTTTTTCATTCATATCTTTAATACTTAGGAATGAGGATTTAATATTGCCGTAGAAGAAACAAGATCAAACGGCATTGCCATAATTTGCGTAGCAGCACCTTGGCTGGCATCGACATAAGGTATTAGAACCAAGTCGGCACCTGCCTGTTTTAATTTATCCGCAATACTATCGCTATGCGCTGTGACAGCTATTTTTCCCTGAAAATCTTGATCCCGTAAGCCGTGTAATAAGGCCAGATTGACATGCGTATCATCCGCCGTGCTAACCACCCACTTAACCCGTGACAAGGGTAATGTGCCAATAAACTCTGGATCTTCTGCATCGCCATAGTGAACAGAATGACCTGTGCTATCACCCTGATGCACTAAGTCAGGGTTAAAATCTATCCCTAGTACCTGATAATTATTGGCTCTTAAAATTTCAGCAATACCCGCTCCAAATCGACCCAGACCAATGAGTACGACATCGACTTCGGAATCCATCTCTGCGCGATTACCCTGTAGCTCTCTATAAGGTATCTTGCGCTCAAAAATACTCAACCATGGAGCCAGTTTTTCATACAATTGATGTGAATAAATAATCATATAGGTTGAAATACTAATCGTGATCACCCCTACCAAAGTAATCGTACCCAGTATTTGCTGGTTAATATGCCCTAGCTGAACGCCTAATGCCGCAAGTATTAATGAAAATTCACTGATTTGTGCCACTGTCAGTCCGGCCAGAAAGCCAGTGCGTTTCCGGTAGCCTAGAAAACCCATGATAGTCATTACTATTAAAGGGTTACCAATTAATACAAACAGAGAAAAAATCAGTGCGGATGTTATCTGTTCCCCAATAAGCGTCAAATCCATCTGTGCGCCAAGATCAATAAAGAAAAACAATAACAGAAAATCGCGCAAACCCACCATGCGAGCCGAAATAACATCTTTATAGGGTGAGGAGGCAATTGAAATCCCCGCCAGAAAAGCACCAACTTCTTTGCTGAATCCCAGCATGACACCAATGGTCGCCAGCGATACCGCCCAAGCTATCGCAAACAGTAATAATAGCTCCTGTGATTTTGCCAACTGACGTAATACAGTGGGCAAGATATAGCGCATCAATATAAAAATCGCGACGACCAATCCAGAACCATTGATTAAAACGGTCAGCGCCTGTTGTTGCAGTGAACTGGCATCGCCCTCTTGCCCTAAAGCCGTTAGAGCAATCATCACCAGCACCACCACGATGTCTTGCACAATCAAAAAACCCAGTGCGATACGCCCATGTAGCGCATCAATCTCACGTTTATCAGAGAGCAGTTTAACGACAATAATGGTACTAGAAAAAGTCAATGCAACAGCGACATAGACTGCGCCTACAGGACTCATACCCAGTGCAGTCGCAATGATAAAACCGAATACCGAAGTAAATAACACTTGCCCTAGCCCTGTTGCCAGTGCCACCGAACCCATGCTGCGGATAATATGCATATCCAGCTTTAAACCCACCACAAAAAGCAATCAGGCGCGCCATGCTACCTCACGAAATTCAGGGACTCCTGTCACCTGAATT
>CAZXJK010000164.1:0-6512 GCA_964640895.1 uncultured Methylomonas sp. | reverse complement strand
GTTGTTTCTAACCCAATGAAATTACTGGATGTCCCGTCTTAAGTTGGTAGCCGACTTCTTGGCATATTTTTTTGGACGGCTGGAGCCGTCAATAAGAGTTACGAGGCTAGAGCCTCGTAACTAGAACAAGGAATGAGAATTTAATAATGATACCAAAGTTGCGCAATCAAAAAACTACCTGCAGTCACTTTATATACAATCCTTGATGGTATTTGT
This sequence comes from uncultured Methylomonas sp., assembly GCA_964640895.1. GTDB lineage: Bacteria > Pseudomonadota > Gammaproteobacteria > Methylococcales > Methylomonadaceae > Methyloprofundus. The sequence goes on along the minus strand of CAZXJK010000164.1, from coordinate 6,296 downwards.
CCCGTGTTAAGTTAGTAGCCCAGCATCTTAATTGAAAAGCAAGCAAACTATCCCTCTGTTATTCAGGAATCAATCCTTCACCCACTGTCACAACTTTCAACGCATTAGTGCCGCCATCGTGACCCGTTAAATCCCCTTTGGTAATGATAAAACTATCGCCTTTTTGAGCATAATCCAAATTTTTCAATAAGTTAATAATTTCTCTATTCACTTCCGCATGATCTTGTGCTTCTAGAGAAAAATAAACAGGAATGACACCACGGTACAAAGTCACCTTACCTAAAGTTGCTTCTTGGCTACTAAAGGCAAAAATAGGCAAACCAGATTTAATGCGTGACATCCATAAAGGCGTTGCCCCAGATTGTGTAAATGCGATTAGCCCTTGAATATCACTATGGTTTGCCATGTACATGGCTGCCATAGCAATCGCCTCATCAACGCGCTTAAAACGCCCATTAACACGATGTTTAGAGACGCTGACGCTCTGTTGCTTATCTGTTTCAATACAAACTCGCACCATGGCTTCCACTGCTTGCACGGGAAATTTTCCTGCTGCCGTCTCAGCTGAAAGCATAATAGCATCGGTGCCATCAAATACCGCATTGGCAACATCAAACACTTCCGCACGAGTTGGAATCGAGTTTTCAATCATTGATTCCATCATCTGTGTCGCCGTAATCACTGCTCTATCTAGCTGGCGAGCACGTCTAATCAAACGCTTCTGTGCTTGTGGTAAATTGGCATCACCAATTTCTACCCCTAAATCACCTCGCGCAACCATAATCACATCAGAAGCCAAGATAATTTCATCCATAACTTCCATCGCTTCAGCACGCTCGACTTTGGCAACAATACTGGCGTAACAGCCTTCATTTTCTAGCAACTGACGCGCTTCATGTAAATCATCGGCACAACGTGGAAAAGAAACCGCTACAAAATCAGCTTGAATTTTGGCAATGGTTTTAATATCTTCCTTATCTTTATCGGTTAATGCTGCAGCTGATAAGCCGCCACCTAATAAGTTAATACCTTTATTATTAGATAACTGCCCACCAATATGAACTGTACAGTTAATACGACCATGATCAACATTCACCACATCGAGCACAATTCGGCCATCATCTAGCAATAAACGGCTGTCTTTTTGTACTTCACGCGCTAACTGTTCATAAGTAATCCCAACTTGCTCATGATCACCTTCGTTTTCACCTAAATGAATATCCAAAGCAAAATTCTGCCCTGCATTCAGCCAGACCTTATCATTCGCAAAACGAGCAATACGTATTTTGGGGCCTTGCAAATCGCATAAAATACCAACTCGGCGTTTGGTTTTTAATGCCATAGCACGCACTTTCTCAGCACGGTCAATATGATCTTGTGCTATTCCATGCGAAAAATTTAAACGCACGACATCTATGCCTGCGTAAAATAACTTCTCTAATATTTCAGGATCATCCGTTGCAGGTCCAAGGGTTGCAACAATTTTGGTTCTTCTTAAAGCACGCATGTACTAGGGTACCTATCTATAATTCATAAAGGTCAGCATTTACTAGCTGCGCAACACGACACGCGATAACAGCTATTAAATGAACTGAAAAGGAATACTTGAAAATTCAAAAAAATAAGCACCGCAAGTCCCAAAAGGACAGGCAGTGCTTATAAATATAACGTGGCTTTATCCTATATAACAATGACAGAATAAGAACCTTTAGGAACGAGGATATTAATAATACCCGAAAGTATGACGCAGGATTTTGGCTGCACAGTCGTGCCAGAAACACAGGCGCATAGCTAGCTATGTAACTGTTTTTCTGGTGCGATTGTGTAGCCAAAAGGCAAGTCAGACTCGGGTATTATTGAATTCTCGTTCCTTAGTGATTTAATCTACACGATTTAGCGTTATACGCTCTCCCTCACCATTAAATTGCTATAACGAATTACTTCGCATTCATTAAAGCAACAGTTGTATCTAACATACGGTTTGAAAAGCCCCACTCGTTATCGTACCAAGACAGAACTTTAACCAGTGTGCCGTTAGTTACTTTAGTTAAGCTAGACTCGTAAGTTGATGAAGCAGGATCATGATTAAAATCCATTGATACTAAAGGCTTAGTATTAATATTTAATACACCTTTCAATGAACCTTCAGAAGCAGCTATCAATAATTGGTCAACCTCTTCTTTAGTGGTCGCTCTAGAAGCAACGAAGGTCAAATCAACCACAGATACGTTGATAGTCGGCACTCGCATAGCGAAACCATCTAATTTACCTGCCATTTCTGGTAATACCAAACCCACAGCTGCTGCTGCACCTGTTTTAGTTGGAATCATAGATTGCGTTGCAGAACGCGCACGACGTAAATCTTTATGGAAAACATCCGTTAACACTTGATCGTTAGTATATGAATGAATCGTGGTCATTAAACCACTTTCGATACCAATACCATCAATTAAAGGCTTCACTAGAGGCGCAAGACAGTTAGTCGTACAAGATGCATTTGAAATAACCGTATCAGATGCTTTTAGAATGTCATGGTTAACACCATAAACAATAGTAGCATCAACATCGCTGCCACCAGGTGCAGAGATAATCACTTTTTTAGCACCAGCAGATATATGTGCAGACGCTTTTTCTTTGGTCGCAAAAAAACCAGTACATTCATGAACTACATCAACACCTAAGTCAGCCCATGGTAGTTTAGATGGGTCTCTTTCCGCTAATACCCGGATTTTATCGCCATTGATCACCATGAAGTCGCCTTCAACACTTACTTCAAAAGGAAATTTTCCATGTACCGTATCGTATTGAGTTAAATGTGCATTGGTTTCTGCATCACCTAAATCATTAATAGCGACAACTTCGATTTCGCCAGTACGATTCATTTCATAAATTGCGCGTACTACGTTACGACCAATACGACCATAACCATTAATTGCAATTTTAATCGCCATAGAGTTTTCTCCTCAAGTTAAATGTGAAAGGCTTATGCATGCCAAATTAAAACAAGCATGTAAATTTTTTCAATTATATCAAACTATTAGGACACTCGTCTATCGAATTTACCGCTAATAGTCAAAAAAAGGGAGAGTCAGCCTAAGCTAACTCCCCCTTTTATTCAGTGCGGGCTAATACAACCTTATAACTGCGGCCCTGCTTTAGTGTAATCAAAGCCATCACCAGAGTCGGTATATTTTTTGAAATTTTTGACAAACATGCTAGCTAAGTTAGAGGCAGTTGTGTCATAAGCATCTTTATCTTCCCAAGCATTACGCGGGTTAAGCAAACTTGTTTCCACACCCGCCAAAGTCTTTGGCGTATGTAACTGAAAGAAGGGCACCGTTTCAAATTCAGAATGATTGATGCTGCCATCTAAAATCGCATTAATACAAGCGCGGGTGCCTTTAATACTCATACGCTTACCAACACCATAACCACCACCTACCCAGCCGGTATTAACCAAATAAACATTCACACCATGCTTATCCATTTTCTCGCCCAATAGTTTTGCATAAACGGTTGGGTGTAAAGGTAGGAATGCCTCACCAAAACAAGCAGAAAAAGCAGTCACTGGCTCAGTAATACCCCGCTCAGTCCCTGCAACTTTTGCAGTATAACCAGACAAGAAGTAATACATCGCCTGTTCTTTAGTTAATTTAGAGACGGGGGGCAACACACCAAAAGCATCACAACTTAAAAAGATAATATTTTGCGGCATGCCTGCTTGCAAGCCAGGTCTATGATTATCAATGTGCTCAATAGGATAAGAAACTCGGGTGTTTTCTGTTTTCGAGCTATCCGAATAATCGACTTCACCACGCTCGTCAGCAACAACATTTTCTAATAAAGCATGTCGTCTGATTGCACCATGAATTTCAGGCTCACTTTCGGCAGAAAGATCAATCGTTTTTGCATAACAGCCGCCTTCAAAGTTGAACACGCCCGAATCATCCCAACCATGCTCATCATCACCGATCAACTCACGCTTAGCATCGGTTGATAAGGTGGTTTTACCTGTTCCTGACAAACCAAAAAAGAGCGCCACATCACCATCTTTGCCGACATTCGCACTACAGTGCATAGACAAGATACCCTGTAACGGCAACCAATAGTTCATCATGGTAAAGATGCCTTTCTTCATCTCACCGCCATACCAAGTACCCCCAATAATGGCAACATTCTTCTCGACATTAAAGATGACAAAAACTTCAGAGTTCAAACCCTGCTCTTGCCATTTTTCATTGGTCAGGTTACTGGCATTATAAACCCGAAAATCAGGGGCAAAATTATCCAAGTCACTGCCTTCAGGACGAATGAACATATTCTTTACAAAATGCGCCTGCCAAGCAAACTCGGTAATAAAGCGAGCAGATTTGCGCGTCGCAGCACTTGCGCCCGCAAAACCATCGCTCACATACAGGTCTTTTCCTGAAAGATAATCGATAACATCAGCATAAATTTCTTCAAAGTGCTCATTAGAAATTGGCTTATTAATATTGCCCCAAGTAATATGCTCTTTTGATGGTGATTGCTCCACAAAGTATTTGTCTTTTGGCGATCGTCCCGTGAATAAACCAGTATCGATCATCATTGACCCACTAGTAGCAACACTACCTTCTTTATTCGCAAGCTCATGATCAAATAGCTCATCATAACTCAAGTTATGATAAATCTTAGCAATGCTCTTTAGACCTAAACTCTCTGCACTCAATTCACTCATTAAAAGCCTCTCTTTGGAATGACATACTGCCATTACTGAAAAATATTAATGCCTCAGCTAATGCTACTAACTGCTCGACAAGAAAGTAAATAACGACTCAATATATAATAATTTTTTTTATCCATCAAGAAGTTGTCTACAAATAACGACGCATACATGCTATATAGTACTGTAACAAGCGGTTTCAAGTCTTTGTTATGCTATAATTTCTGTTAATTTTCTCCATGAGCACCTCACTATGACAATATCGTTAAACACACTGGAAAACATCGTCCGCGAGGCGGGAGACTTAGCCCTTACTCATTTTAAGGACTTACAAAATTTAGAGATCTCACAAAAAAGCCCGCGCGATTTTGTCACCGCCGCAGATGTTTCGGTGGAAAATCTCCTACAAGCAGCTCTTTTCGAGCACTACCCGCAATATGGCTTTTGGGGCGAAGAAAGTGGAAAAACTGAAAATCAAAGCCAACGTTGGATTGTTGACCCAATTGATGGCACCCACTCATTTGCCAAAGGGCAATATTTTTGGTCTATTAGTGTTGCCTTAGAAATCGAAGGTGAATTAATTTTTGGCGCCGTTTTTGCACCTGCCTTAGATGATTATTACTGCGCAGAAAAAGGAGGCGGTGCCTTTAAGAATGGCAAAAAAATCACCGTTTCTGATGAAACCGATTTAGGTAATTCCATGGTTGCTACCGGCTTTGCTTGTTTGCGCTCTTATCTGGAAGACAATAACTTAGAGCGCTTTGGCAGAATTGCACAGCGCACTACGGGACAACGTCGATTTGGTTCTGCTGCAATGGATTTATGTTTAGTCGCTGACGGACAAGTGGATGCTTTTTGGGAACAGGAATTAAACTTATATGATGTGGCTGGCGGGGCTTTAATCGTCTTGGAAGCTGGTGGTACTATTACTGACTTTAAAGGCAATGACGGGGTATTTCCTAAACAGATATTGGCGAGTAATGGTGGGATTTTAAAAGAGCTATTAACATTGATGTAATAGAACTTAAGGCATCAATATAGAAGGTGATTAAAATGACAGAAAATACCTTAGAGCAAGTCTCTGAGCATGGCATACTATTGATTGTTTTTTTGTACGCGATGGCTTTTGTCATCTTTGGTTTCTGGGTTGAGTCACCCAGCAATATTTTTTTAGGCCTAGTCAAGATCATCACGGCTCAGGACGCTTTACTCACCGACTATATCGCTGTTGGAGGTATGGGAGCCGCTTTTGTTAATGCTGGCCTGCTAACATTGTGCGCCACTTTTGTCTATTATCGCTCGCAGGCAAAAATATCTGGGGCTGCTATTGCATGCTTATTTCTGATTCTGGGTTTTGGCTTGTGCGGAAAGAATTTACTGAATATTTGGTGCATAGTATTAGGTGTGTTTTTGTATACAAAATTCAGCAAAGAGGCTTTTGCAACGCATATCAACATTGCATTTTTTGGTGCCGCGCTTGCGCCAATTTTTTCGGAAATATTGTTCAGCAGAGCCCTTCCAATTGAAGTTCGTTTACCGTTGAGTATCTTAACCAGCCTGCTCATAGGGTTTATTCTAGTGCCAGTTGCTGGGC
>CAZXJK010000163.1:0-6535 GCA_964640895.1 uncultured Methylomonas sp. | reverse complement strand
ATTGAATTTTATAAGAATTTAAAAATTTGATGCTATATTTCGACAGCCTAGGGTTTGGGGGCAAAGCCCCCATACTTGCATAGCAAGTTTAATACCACGAAAATGCGACAGGTTGGTTGACATTTAGCGAACAGAGCCGCAAGGGAAAATTTGAGGCTAGGCACCGATGTAAAGATGGCACTATATTGGATAGGTTGGTTATTTATAACACGATTAAATTACATGGTAAGGATGTTATTCTTTTTGTATGGCACGATTTAACAGAGAAAAAAGCAGCCGAACGCTTGCAAATGGAAAAGGAAGCTGCCGAGTTAGCTAATATGGCTAAATCAGAATTTTTGGCGAATATGTCGCATGAATTGCGTACGCCAATGCATGGTATTTTAAGTTTCTCTAATTTTGGCATAAAGCGTTTGGAAACGGCACCAAGGGCAATTATGGGCTGAAAATGGCGATAAGAGTGGGGCTATTTTTTATTTTCTAATTCCTCTTCTGGCTTTGGAAATGTGTGATGTATAAATTATTTTTTGAGGTATTACGTCAGCTATTTGTAAAGCAATTATCGAAGCCCATTAAGGTAGCATATGGGCTGAAAACACCGCTAAGGGTAGCGCTATCTTCTAATTTAATATTCCTGTAAAAATAATGTGATCTAGGTCAGAAAATACAGGCTAAATACTCGGAATCTGTTTTAAAATTAGGCGGTGTTTGATAGAATTAATTTTCTTTAAATTATTTACAACGTAGCTAATATCGGCTACCAACTTAAGGCGGGACAAATGGAATACAAAATGAAAGGCTGGAGCACAATAGCTTCAGCTATTGCTGTATTAGTGATAGCTAAAGCTACCAGCGCCAAACCGCTAAGTACCCAAGCATAATTAATTTAACTAATTTTACGCAGGATTTTTTTTCATCTTCAAGGCGCATAAAGAGGCGCATAGCTGGCTACGCAACTCTTTATGCAACGCCGAAGATGGAAATAAAGACAAGTAAAATGTTAAAGTAATTGTGTTTGGGTACTTATGTCCCGTCTTAAGTGCGTAGCCCATAAATTTGCACATTAGATAATGAATTATTCCTATTTTGTTAGGATGTTTTTTGACGGCTAAAACGCTCACTCATACTCTGCATGACTGTGTAAAACACGGGGGTAAAAATTAAAGACATACACACAGCGGCGATCATGCCGCCTACGACAGCCGTACCAATTGCTTGCCGACTCGCAGCACCCGCGCCACTGGCAATTACTAAGGGTAGAAAACCTAATATTGATGAAAATGCGGTCATTAAAATAGCACGAAACCGTAACCGTGAAGCTTCAACTGCAGAGTCAAAAATACTCACACCTTTAGCGCGTTGTTCAGCAGCTAATTCCACTATTAAAATTGCATTTTTACTGGCCAGGCCAATGATCAGTACAATACCAATTTGAGTGTAGATATTATTATCAAATTCTCTCATTAATAAGGCAACAACGGTGCCTAGTAACGCTAATGGCACAACTAATAAGACAGCCATCGGTAAGCTCCAGCTCTCATATTGAGCAGCCAGGACTAAAAATACCAAGACGATTGCCAAAGCAAAAATAACCACCGTTTCAGAGCCAACTTTTTTTTCTTGATAAGACATGCCAGTCCATTCAAAGCCCATCGAGCTGGGAAATTTACTGGTAGCCATTTGCTCCATTAAATTTAAGGCTTGACCTGAGCTAAACCCTGGGGCAGCACTTCCTGTAATAGAGGCAGCTGGGTATAGGTTATAACGTAAAATAGTTTGTGGGCCTAAGGTTTCATCAACTCTAATTAAGGTTCCCAAAGGGATCATATCGCCAAGACTATTACGCACCTCCAGTTGGCGAATATCTTCCGGTTTTAAACGAAATTTTGCATCAGCTTGTACTTTTACCTGCCAAGTACGGCCGAATTTATTAAAGTCATTGACATAGGCTGAGCCAAGGTAGGCTTGTAATGTACTAAACACATCACTTAATGGAATATTCAAGGTCTTAGCTTTAGTTCGATCCACTTCAGCAAATAATTGCGGTACACCTGCACGAAAGGTTGAATTTAAACGTACTAAGCCTGATTGAGTTTTACTGTCTTCAATCATTTCACCTGCCATACGTTGCAATTCATCTAAGCCAACACCGCCTTTATCTTGAATTTGCATTTGGAAGCCCCCCGCAACACCTAAGCCTGGAATAGCGGGAGGAATAAAGGCAAATACAATCGCTTCTTGGATTTGCCTGAAGCGGGTATTCAAATGTTGTAAAATTGCATCTTGGGTTTCATTTTCTGCAGTACGCTCTTCCCAAGGTTTCATAACCACAAAAATGGTGGCAGCATTGGATGAATTAGTGCCGTCAATCATGGAGAAGCCCCCTAATGATATCCAGTCTTGCAGGCCTGGCGTTGTTTTTAAAATAGAGTCTATGTGTGTTAAAACTTCATCAGTACGTTGTTTAGAGGCTGCATCCGGTAATTGGATGCTGGCAATCACATAGCCCTGATCTTCATCAGGTAAGAAGGATGAAGGGATTTTACTGAACTGCCAGCCACTGAAGACCGCAATACCTAATGCGATTAACATCATTACAAAGCCACGCCGGACAATAATTTTTAAAAAGTTAGCATAGCCATTCGAGGTACGCATAAAAAAATGATCAAAGCCCCGGAAAAAAGCATTTTTCTGTTTAGGGGCGGGGCGTAGAAGTAGCCCCGCCATTGCTGGACTTAAGGTTAATGCATTCAGTGAGCTAAACAGAGTGGAAACCGCAATGGTCAGCGAAAATTGCCGATACATTTCACCCGTAATGCCAGGTAAAAAGGCGGTGGGTACAAAAACGGCTAATAACACTAAAGTAGTCGCGACTACAGGTCCTGAAACATCATTCATTGCTGCAATAGCTGCGTCTTTGGATGATAAGCCTTTTTCGATATAGGCGGTGGTGGCCTCAACCACCACAATCGAATCATCGACCACAATACCGATGGCGAGTACCAAGCCAAATAGCGTAAGCATGTTTAAGGAAAAGCCCATCATTGCCATGACAATAAATGTGGCAATTAAAGAGACAGGTATAGTAATGGCGGGGATAATCGTTGCCCGCCAGTCTTGTAAAAAGATAAATAAAACGATGAAAACTAAGGCACCTGCTTGGTATAAGGTGATAAAAACTTCATCGATTGAAGCACTGATGAAGAGGGTGGTGTCATAAGGGATTTTGTATTCCAATCCTTGAGGGAAGTTAACCGCCAATTCTTCCATTAAGGCACGTACTTGATCGGCAACGTCTAAGGCATTCGCCCCTGGTAATTGATAAACACTAATACTAGCAGAGGCAGCACCACTGAGCTTAGAGCTAATATCATAAGTTTTACCACCTAACTCGACACGTGCCACATCTTTTAAGCGGGTGATACTGCCATCTGTTCCCGTTTTAATGATAATGTCTTCAAACTGTTCTATTTCGGTTAATCGCCCTAACACGTTGATCGTATATTGAAAATTTAATCCTTTGGGTACGGGCGGCTGCCCAATTTGTCCAGCAGCCACTTGTACATTTTGCTCACGCATTTCGTTGAGCACATCTTGGGTGGTGATACCGCGTGATTTTAGTTGGTTGGGGTTAAGCCATACCCGCATGCTGTAATCACTGGGCGGAAAAATAGTGACATCACCAACGCCTTTAATACGGCTAATTTGGTCGCGAATGTTTAACGCTGCATAGTTACTTAAGTACAGTTCATCAAAAGTACCATCCTGTGAAGTCAGGGCAATAAATAAAATAATATTAGCCGATTTCTTTTTGGTACTCACACCTTGGCGGTTAACTTCTTCAGGTAAGTTTGGTGTTGCAAGGGCTACCCGATTTTGTACCATGACCTGTGCCATATCCAAGTCGGCACCCACTTCAAAGGTAACGGTTAGATTGTATGAGCCATCACCTGCACTAGTCGATGACATATAGAGCATATTCTCTACGCCATTGACTTGTTGCTCAATCGGGGCGGCAACCGTTTCTGCAATCACTTGCGCATTTGCACCTGGGTAGGTTGCTGTGACCGTGACAGTGGGTGGGGTAATTTCTGGGTATTGAGCACTAGGTAAGGTCAATACCGAAATGATGCCTGCAATCAATAAGACGATGGAAATAACGCTGGCAAAAATGGGACGTTCAATAAAAAATCGCGAAAACATAAGCTTATCCTGCTGTTGCAGCGGTTTGCGGGTTAACGATACTGCCTGGTCTGGCTTTTTGTAAACCATTTACGATGACTTTGTCTGTTGCTTTGATACCTTGCTTAATGACAACCATGCCATCAAGACGTTGACCAGTAACAACAGGACGCTTTTCTACCTTATTTTCCTTATTAACGACGAGTACATAGCGGCCACTTTGATCCGCAGAGAGTGCGCGTTCACTAATTAATAAAGCTTGGCTATTTTCACTGATAGGTAGTCGTAAACGGGTAAATAAGCCTGGTAATAAATGTGGTGGCTTTGCGGTGTTCTCAAAAATCCCCCTTAATTCAATAGTACCTGTATCAGTATTCAGTTTTGATTCTCCAAAATCTAATTCACCTTGATGAGGGTAGCCATCGTCATCTGCCAAACCAAGTTGTAGTGAGATATGAAGATGCTTATCAAGTAATTTATTAGGATCTAGGTTGGTAGCTTGGAATTCTTTACGGCGTAGTTGCATGATCCGTAATAGGTCACGTTCGTTAAGGTGAAAATAGGTATACATAGGTTGGTATTGAGTCACGCTAGTCAATAATGTTGCTTCACCTTCACCAACCAAGTTACCAACATCAACCTTATTTCTACTAATACGGCCAGTGATGGGGGCGGTGACTTGAGTATAGCTAAGTTGAATTTCTGCACTACGTACTTTTGCTGACTTAACACCAATAGCCGCTTGTGCAACATCGCGGTCGGTTTGGCGTTGTAAATGATCGGTTTTGGAAATAAAGTTTTTCTTGATCAAGCCATCAGCACGTTTTAATTCTACCTGAGTACGGTTTAATTCAGCTTGCGCACTGACCAAATCCGCTTTAGCGGCGGCGAGGTCTGCTTTATAAAGATCTGGATCAATGATGAATAATAAATCACCTTGTTTGACATTTACGCCTGGTTCAAAGTGCATACTTTTTAATATGCCTGAGACTTGTGCTCTTACTTCTACAAAGCCGACTGATACCGTGGTGCCAGTAAACTCTAAATACTCTGTGACACTTTGTTGCGTTGGCAGACTGACTGTGACTTCAGCAGGGGGTGGGGCAATATATGCATTTTTTTTATCACAAGCACTTAATAATAAAGTAAAACAAATGCAGGAAATTAAAAAGTTCCTACTGTTTAATATAGTCATCATAAAATTAAACTCGGTATTGTGAGACGCACGTAGAATAGGGGGGGAGTTAAAGTATAAGTGGAAAAACTTTGTGCTGATATTGTTTTTTGTTACTTTGTCTATTTTAAAAAGCAACTTAAATTCTGCAGGTAAAGTTGCCTAAATCTTGTAGGTGCAGATTTATCTGCACATTGCGTAAAGCCACAGCTACAAAAAAACGTTAGGTTAAATATGTGTCAATCTCTTGGAGTGAGGGTATTATCACTCTCTTCATCCCTTAACACAATGTACTTGTTTGCCTGCTGCAATAGCTTGTTGTTGAAATTGTAGGGCCTGGGGCATATGTTCCTGTAATTCTTGAATGCGCGTATCGTGTGATGGGTGAGTAGATAAAAATTCAGCCGGGTTTTGGCCTTGACTAGCCTGAGCCATTTTTAGCCAGAGATTGACGCTTTCTTTGGGGTTGAACCCAGCTTTAGCCATTAAATCTAAACCAATGATATCGGCTTCACTTTCATGCAAACGGCTGAAGGGCAGAATAATACCATACTGCGCACCTGTACCTAGCAAGCCCATTGCTGTTTGGCCTAGTGCTGATGTAGGTGCTATGGTTGTTTGTGCCAATGCGATACTTTGTTTTACGGCAGCATCCTGTGATACTCGCTCATTACTATGTTGTGCTTGTACATGGCCTATCTCATGGCCGATGACTGCAGCCAGTTGATCGGCATTATCTACTAGTTCAATTAAGCCAGTATGTACGCCAATTTTATTGCCAGGTAACGCAAAGGCATTAAAGGTTTTGTCTTCAAAAACAACGACTTCCCATTCGCCCCCGCCTGCTGCGTCAATCAGCGCATCAGCAATACATTGCACAAATTGAATGGCTGCCTGGTTTTGGCTGATAGGCTTATCTTTTTTAAGTTGAGCAAAAGATTGAGCACCCATGCTATTCATTTCGCTATCCGACATCAGCGTTAATTGGCTGCGTCCTAATGGGCTAGTGGCGCATGAAGAAATTAATGGGAGACAACATAAAAATAATAGGTGTATTTTTTTCATAGTAATGCGTGATGTACAAATATATTTAATCAGGCTTGGGTACTTAGGGATGGGCACGGAATAAGGCACCTGGAAATAAATAATCATCCATCTTTACTGGTTTTTTTGTCCGTC
>CAZXJK010000162.1:0-6541 GCA_964640895.1 uncultured Methylomonas sp. | reverse complement strand
TTATAACCATTTACATACAGATCATCTTTGGCCGCCCTCACATTAGACAAACTAATACCAGGCACCAATAAAAACCGCAAGTCAAAAGGATCGCTTGCAGCATTTCGATAGCGCTCAGCTACAAAATTTAATTGCTCTGCCATAATTAGCTGGCCATAGAATTTATTGGATAGTTTAATTCCCAAATCAATTTTCTGGCTATCAACATGATCGGTATCTTCATAAGTAATACCCGCAAAAAAAGACAAACGATCCTTTAATGGGTTACTAAGCGGCCAAATATATTCCAATAATAGATTTGATTTTTTCAAAGACAAGTTTAAATCTGCAATAAATTTATGCCCAGAGTCATTCAAATATCTATTCTTATAACCCGTACTTAAACGAAATCCCAAATCAGTATCGTAACCCACCCCAGCCGACAGCACATGCTGCGGTAAATTACTTAGCTTGACTTGTAATGGCGCACGGTAGTTTATTGCCTGACTTTTAAGAAATTTCAATTGAATATCTTGAAAATACTCGGCAAAATCTAATTGTTGATGCGATTTGATAATATTATCGCGATCATAAGCCTGATTAGGCTTAATTGTTAAAAATTGACTACTGAATTCGACACTGAGAGCATTTTCACCTAGCTCTAGCTGACTAATATAATAACGTTGCCCTGTTTGTAAATGTAAGCGAATTTCAGCTCTATTTTTATCTGGGTCGACAACTAATTGCTTAAGCTCGAAGTGACTATCAAAATAGCCTTTAGCATTAGCAAGAGCTTGCAGTCTTTTTTTTAGGTCATCATAAACACCATGATTAACTATATCCCCCACCTTAATACTATTTTTTTGCAATAACTCACTAAAAAACTCTTCTGAACTTCCAACTCCTAATACTTGAATATCAACTAAAGAAATAAGCATAGCAGTTCCTGGCTCTATACTGAATGCACTACTCCAGCATTCCTCCTCCCATTCCAGAGATTTGCCAATTTCAGGGTGATAATAACCTAAGGCTCGCAATGCTTGTTGCACTTGCTTCGGGGATTGTTTGAATAGGCGGGCGACCTTCCAGCGAGGAGAGTGACAAGTTTCCTGACTTAACGGCAAATAAGCACGCACATTTGCTTCCTGCTCAGTATTCAAGCCAGTTATCACTATATCAGGAGCAGCCAACAGAGCTGTAGGCAGGCTTAATTGCAACAATGCCAAGCTGATAAACCTAGCAACAGAAAAAATAAAGGCTGCTAGCTTAATCCTGAATATGGCATTGATCATACTTTAAAGTAGGGGGCAGGGTAGGCTGTCGAAATATGCCTATTTTCTGGGTTTTTAGGTCTCACTTTATGGATTGATACTGCCATATCAAGGTGGCTAAAAAATCTGTGTTTGACAAGATCCATCCAACCTACACACCACGTTGCACATATCTTAAACACCGCCTACGCATACATTACAAACATATACACTACAATTATTTATTGTATTTTTTAGTCAATAATTGTGCTACCAACTTAAGACGGGACTGTGGAAATTCAATCCCTTATGCAGGAGTGCAATCGCTTTAGCTATTGCTGTTTCGGAAATAGCTAAAGCGATTTCACTCCTGTCGTATGTCCCGTCTTAAGTTGGTAGCCCTATGTTCTATAAGCTATTAAGGGCGAGTGATGCCCCCCAAAAAACACTCGCAAAGTAGAGTAACTAACTTTTACATATTCACACAACCAACAGTCAGTGAATGCTTAGGCACCTGGAAACACACATCATCCATCTTTTCTGGTTTTTTTGTCCGTCATCAGTACTGTAGCAATCGTTACGTAGCCTGCTATGCGCCTATTGCTACAGCACTAATGACAAACAAAAATCCTGCCCAAATATTGGATGCTTATTTATTTCCAAGTGCCTTATTTTAGTTAATCTGCACATATGAACCATCGGTTAATATCCAACTTTGCTCAGTGACAATATCAGTGATTGAAAGTGCTCCAGTAGCAAAACAATCACTCACTGTGGTGATGACTGATGTCCCCATAAAAGTAGTGGTCACGGGAGGCGTAATAGTTAACACTCCAGGGATAGAAGACAAGTCGCTCAATTGACTGGTCATATCAAAACAAATATCTGTATTAATAGTCATATTGGTAAAGTCAGCGGGTGCATTGATAATGCATGAACTGCTATTAGCAAAACCTTGTGCCATCGAATCTAGCGGATTATCCATACCTGGAATATTATATTCAAGACCCGAAAAATTAAAACTTTCTACATTTGTTTGCGTCAATACATGCAAGCCAGTTGCCACGGGAACTCCTGCTGCATCTGTTTCTGGGGTTGCTTCACAGTAGTTTTTATTTTCAGGGATTTCAATACATTGCCCATTAGTCGACACAGTTATCACATTACCCTCTCGACTGTACAAATAACCACTCGCGACACTACTACTCGTATTGCAAACTTCTTCTATTCCATCAGCGCTACCTGTACTGCTTGCCTGACCCTGTAATAATGTCACTACAGCATCAGATTGCCCCACTAAAACGGGTTCAGGCCCAATTGCACCACCCAATAAATAAACCTCACCAGTCACTTGGTTGACACCAACAATGACACCTGAAATACCCACTTGATACCACCAAACAGTATCAAAAGTCAAAACTGGCTGGCCAGCTGTAAATTCACTAGAAAACAATTGCGCAATGAGCTCAAAAACCTGAGCAGTATCACTAGCAACATCGGCTTGAACAGGCTGTGCGACACATACAATACTGATTGCAATGGGAGCTAATGGAAATTTCATAAATCACCTCAAAAATTATTAAAACATTAAGAACTGAGATCTCTATGACATACTCAGCCTGTTAAGTTACTCTTATACTCGCTTATATATTAAGCAACAAGGTCATGATATAAAAAATCAGCACTTCATCAAATATATTCTGCTGAATATGGCTAACATTTGGAATTTTTGTCACAAAGCTCGCTACTACAAATACTCGCACTACAGACCGAGTACTTCACTCCTTAAATAACCGACAAATGGGGCACACAGGCTCTAGCCTGGATGGAAATCCAATACACACAACTCTTTAGCCGCATGCAACTGCCCTGTTAATAATAAATCCTTTAATTTCTCAGTGCGCTCCATATACACATCGGTAAGTTCCTTAAAAGCTTCAGGTAAGTGATGACGCTCCATTTTAGACAAATGCCCATCAAATGCAGCAGAAACACTAAGCAAGTCTAACAAGAAATAACGTTCTTCCTTGCTCACTTCATCCAAGACAATCAAAAAGTCTTCCCAATTATCATATTCACAACTATCGTCAATCTTAAAAGTATCGCACAACCTCAAGAGCAACACCAACATATTAGGATGATAGTTTTGCGACAGCACCATCATGGTAGCCACCGCACGTACCGAACCCTCGCGAGCTTTAGGACTTAGTTGCGCAATCAATTCATCAGTCAACATATCATTCACAATATGTTCAGCCAATTTATTACCAAATAATCTTAAGCGCGCCTCACGCGCTACTTTATATAAGGTAAAAGCATCCCAAATACCTGTAATGGGAATAGCCACCCAGCTAAATGCAGTACGCGCCTCACCTTTACCAAACAAGCGAATTAACAAAAATTTCACTGCCAAGCCAGTCAGTATGACCTTAGCTTTATATAAAAAAGCGACCAAAAATAACTTAGATTTTGATAAATGCTTAAGAGGATCAATCCCTAGGTAATGAATAATAGGATCAGGCACTTCTAGTGCCGCCCGTGCCAAAATATTTGGCACCGCATCATCCCCAGGTAAGCATGAGCCTTTAGCGGTCTGATTATGCCCTGTCAGGCAAGCTAAACTGTATACCGTTTTTAACCCTAGCCAAAATAATACTGCCATCTCTATGGCCAACATAATAACTAAGGTACTCCCATATAATAGGTAATATTCTGTGGTCTCCATGGTATCCATAAAGGTCCACTCCACCCAGATAGAGACAAACGTTGTTAATGCTCCAATTGCAAAAGCAATGACCGCAGCAAAGCCAGTAATATTACTAGCCAGAGTTTGTAAAGTAATATCAGGTGGCAAATCATCAATACTGATATTTTGCATACCTGCCGTTCCAGATTTATTGGCTAAATAGCGGTAATACTTAACGCCTATTTTCTCCAAAAATCCTATCTCTTCTTCTCTTGCATACGATGATTTTTTCTTTTTATTGATAGTTTCTGGCATCATTTACTCCTTTAGGTATTAGTTGTCATTTTATAAGCAATGACATTCTGCCATTGTTGTTGTAATTTTATATTGGCAGTCGCTAGTGGTACAGCGTTTATCTCAGAGTCACTTTCCAACAATAGCCCTGCACTCTGTAATTTATCTAAACCATCATCAATTTCAAAATCCATTGGTAACCCATATTGCTGTTGGATATAGGCTTCGATACGCTTATCTAATTTGGCTCGTGTGCTTTCACCTTCAGTCAATAAAAAGAAATAAGCCAAAATAGCCTCTTTACATTCCTCCGCCTCTGCCGAGTCCAACAAATAAGTCAGCGCCCCAACATTATTATCTAAGGTATAAAAATACAGATTCTTCATTAACGTGGCACTATATTTAGCGCGCTGAATAAAGATTTTAGCAATTTGGCGCCAGATTACACCTAATAAGCCCCCCACCGCAATGACGGCGGACATCGGATCTATCGCAGCACTGAATTTAGTCAGCATCGCCATCACCCCACCAGCCGTACCCCCACCACCCAATACGCCTAGCTTTAGTTTATCAAACAAGCGAATCTGTACACGAGTATTGGGAAATAACATTTCTAAATCGGCGCGCGGTATATCTTTAAAGAGCTTCAGGTAAACCAAATGATCTTCATTATTAATGCCTAATTTAGCTAACGCAACCTCTGCTTTTTTCTCAGCTTTGGCAAGTGACATTTTCTTAGTTTGAGTAAAATAGTCTACCCATTCCTGCCTACTTTTAGGCTGTATCAATACAAATAAACGCCGAAATACCTGCACATCAACAGCTTGTTTCTTAAAACTGAATTTACGCCAATTTCTATGCCAACTAGTTTGTATCGCCGAACCACGATAAAACAATGATACTTCCGCAAAATCATTAAAATCGACTGATACCTTCACGCCATGCGGTGAAATCTTATTCAGTGCCTCATTGAGTTCTTGCTCAGATATGCGCTCATAATTAGCATCCTCCAATACTGAGTGCAATACTGACTTAAAGCGAATGAGTCGCTCTCCTTGTACATTAGCATCGCTTATTAAAGTATCTCTATCTGGATTAAATGGCTGGTAAGCAGATTTTAAAAACTGCAGTTGCGTATGTGCATGTGCATGCAACAAAGCAATATAGCTATTACAAAACTGCTGAAACTCCGAATGTAGTTCAACAGGCATCAAGTGAATGCCTAATAAATCAGTCACTAAAGTCTCCAAGCTAATGGGAATAAAGCGTTCTAGTACATCAGCTTGGTAAGCTATATTTTGTTTCATGCGGGCAATCTTATGTATTTATTATTTCAGCAATACCCAAGTATTGGGAGTCAGTAGAGTTTCGCATATACAGTCATCCCAGTCTACCGAAAATACAGGCTAGTAGAAATCATTTAAATGCTTTAATATTGATATAAGTTTTTTGCCATACCTCTTGCAAAGCTAAAGTCTTATCGCAAAAACTTATTACTTTTTAAAAAAAACTTAAGGAGAACGGAATGGGATTATTTGATTTTGCTAAAAATATAGGCAGTAAACTTTTTACCACGGATGCGGATGCAGCTGAAAAAATCACAGCCTACCTTAATGCCAACAACCCAGGCATTGATGGCTTAAATGCAATATTTAAAGAAGGAGAGGCAACAGTGATTGGCACAACAACAAGTGTCGAAGCAGCACAGAAAGTTATTCTATTAGCGGGTAATATTGAAAATGTAGAAACGGTCGTTTCCAAAATTGATATTATTGATAATGATACTGATGCAGAAGCGCTTTTAGAACCCGATAATATTGAATATTACATCATTCAAAGCGGTGACTCTTTATCGAAAATTGCCAAGCATTATTACCAAAATGCAATGGAATACCCACGTATTTTTGAAGCTAATAAAGAAGTCATTCAAGACCCTGACCTTATTTATCCAGGTCAAAAAATTAGAATTCCTTTGGATTAAGTACTATAAAAACTGTTGCTCATTAAATACGTATAGAGCCTTGTTCTCACGCTGAGGGATGAGAACAAGAAAACCTCATTATTAAATAACTTGAGTCATATCAGCACTCAAGTTATTTCTAAAAATCTACTTTATATCTTCTTTTTTCTAGAAAAACCAAGCCCTGCTAGTCCCACTCTAAGTAATACTAGTGACATTGGTTCTGGAACTGTTATGCTAGAATTGTCAGGTAGTGGGTGAAAACGGTCGTTTTCGCTATTTTTTAAATTGTCGTAAAAACTATGCCCTATGGCAATATTAGGCACTTGGAAATAAATAAGCATCCAATATTTTGGCAGGATTTTTGTTTGT
>CAZXJK010000161.1:0-6569 GCA_964640895.1 uncultured Methylomonas sp. | reverse complement strand
AATATAGGGTGGTACCATTATTGTAAGTGGCGGATGTCAGTCTGGAAAGTGCATCATACTCATAGCTAATCGCGTGCGCCATACAGGGTGCAAGCAACAAAAGGCAAGTGACTATCAAGGAACTGTTTGTTTTTATGTTGTTTAAACTCATTTGTTTTTCTGTTACTTTGAGATGGAAACATCGGCGCATCGGCAGCATTCCCGTGAACATTTAATCTAACGGCCATACTAATCTGATAAATTTTATTTGTCTAACGGTTTTTAAATAACCTATATATCAATACCTCATCCAAAATGAAAATCACTCCATTTTGGCAAGTTATTAAGTCTGTAAATGATTGATTTACATAAAACGAAAAAGGCTATTTTGAGCTTAAATCAAAATTAACGAAGGTGTGTTATATATGACATTAAATTCAGCGCACTGATCGAAGTGCCAGAGACAACTATCGTATACCAATGCGACTAAACCCTCACTATCACCATAATTGATAAAGAAATGCTGGCTGGCCTATAGACACTCGACAATACACAGATTATGATACCAAAATAAACTACAGGAGCAGAAAATTCTGAGTACTATCACAGCCATCATCATTACTATACTTTCATAAAAAATATGGATATTTGAAATTTACGGTTGTGTTTTAATAGAGTATCTACATATTTAGTTATAGAAAATACAAGCCTCCTATCGAGTTTCCTCATATTTCTTCACGACCAAGCTAATGCCTCTTAAAAAGCACCTACCAGTAAAAGGTTTTACCTTACTCGAATTACTAGTCGTTTTGGTGATTATTGGCATTCTATTCTCCTTTGCGGCATTAAGCTTAAATACTCGCCCTAGCCCAGCAAAACAAGCCGCTTATCAAATACAACAATTGCTCAATTTAGCACAGGAAGACTCCATTTTACGCGGTCAAATTATGGGCTGGACCTTAACGACAACGCAACAATACTTTTCACGCTATCAAAACCAACAGTGGCAGACACTAGAAAAGGATCAGCTCTTAAAGTCGCACCCATTAGATCCTATACTCAATTATCAGTTACAAATTGATAATTTAAACGTCATTGCTAAAAAAAATAGTTTACCGCAAATTATTTTATTACCTGATGGCACTATCAGTCATTTTGAACTCATTATCCAAACAGCTAATAGTGATATAGCTTATAAAATATACCCACAACAGAATATAATAAAACTTACCCCTGTAAAGCAATAAAGATAGAGTTTAAGCATGCATTATCAATCTAAAGGCTTTACCTTAATTGAAGTGATGGTCGCTCTTGCAGTCATCGCTATCGGTTTATTAGCCGTGCTCAATACCGCCAATCAACAAGTTAAAAGTGCCTCCATGACACAAAACAAAATGGCAGCCTATTGGTTAATGAAAAATAAAATAGCTGAAATCCGCTTAACTGACAATTGGCCGGCCATTAAACACCACAAAGGTATGCAAACAATGTTGCAACAAACATGGTATTGGCAAACACAAGCATCAGCAACTGATAACCTCAAGATACGTAAAGTTATTATTAGCATCGCTGCGCAAAAAACACCGAGTGATACCATTCTGGAACAAACTATTTATCTGAGTAAGCCCGAATGAAATACAAGGGCTTTACTTTAATCGAGCTACTGATTTCCATCAGTATCTTAGCTATCTTACTTAGCTTGGCATACAGCGGCTTAAATTCGGTATTACTCACACATCAGCGCATTACCGAGCAACAAGCACGCCTGCAGCAATTTAATTATACGTTCACGCAATTACATAGTGAAATACAGCATATCGTACCGCGCACAGTCACCGACAGTTACCATACACCATTAGCAGCCTTATTCTTAACTGAGAATAATGACTTGCAACTCAGCTTTACTCGCACTGGCTACCCTAACCCATCAGGCATAGCACGTAGTACCCTGCAACGTATCGATTACTATTGGCAAGATAAAACGCTGTTTAAACGTACCTGGTTTGCACCCGATAATACCGAAACTGACAATTACCGTGAGCAACAACTCTTAGCAAACGTTACCCAAGTCACTATCCAAGTTTTAGCATACGATAAACTTTGGTATAGCAGTTGGCCGCCACAGAATGCACCGTTAAATAGCCTCCCTCTGGCATTAAAAATATCGATGACCACACCGTTTTATGGTGATTTCGAACAAATTATCGAGCTACCACAATGAAAAACCACCAACAAGGTCTTGCTTTAGTGACCGCATTACTGGTAATTGCCATTGCTACTGTGGTGGCTACCCGTATTTTTTATCAACAACAAATTAATCTCCGACGCACGTATAATCAACTGCAATCGGAACAAATATGGCAGTTATTTCTCAGTGCTGAACAATGGGGGAAAGTCATTTTGCGCGAAGATTTAGTAGCGAATAACTATGACTCTTTCAACGATACTTGGGCGCAAGCACTTCCTCCCATTGCGGCAGAAGGTGGTTTATTTCAAGCCTCAATGACCGATTACCAAGGCTGTTTTAATCTCAACAACTTGGTTATTGCAAATCAAATACAGCAGCAACAAGTGAGTATTTTTAAAAACCTACTCATCCAAAAAGGACTTAAGGAAAGTCTCATATGGAGTTTAATTGACTGGCTAGATGCTGATGATGAGCCCAAACCGCAAGGCGCTGAATGGGAAACATATAGCCTACGGCAACCACCCTACCGAGCTGCAAACCAAGCATTAACAGACATTCAGGAGCTATATGCTATTGCTCATTGGGATCGCCAAAAAATTACAACACTAGCAACAGATATTTGCGCACTCCCCACTGCACCCGCCTATACTGAACTCGGCCGCTATTTTCCCGCACAAACAGAAGCAAGCCCGTTAAATATCAATACTATCAGTTTACTACTCTTAAAATCTTTATCTGTAGAAATGGGTACTGCCAAACTAGATAACATTATTAAACTACAGCGACAAGAAGGATTTAAGTCAGTCGCCGCGTTCTTTGCTAAACTAGACCAAGAAAACCCACAACAACCTCAGTTAAGCAGTACTTTAAATAGGCAACTACTCAGTGTCAGTAGTTTTTATTTTATGTTGCATTACACAGGCTGGATTGGCAATTTAGAACAACAGTATCAAAGCCTGTTATATCGTAATAATAAACATACCACCACTCTGTACCGCACGCGTTTTTATTAAACTTTATGGATGCATTATTTTTTATTGAGCTGCCAAAATATGGCTCTATCAACTCTGCTAGCAAGCTTAATTGGTACCGGCAGGATCAACAAGAAGTGACAACTGGTTGCAACGAGCTCAACACTTTAATAGAGCATATCGGCCATTGTTATTGCATTGCGGTCCTATCAGGCAACAATGTCTACCAAACCCAATCTACATTAGCAATTAGAAACCGCAAGCTATTATCACAAGCGCTACAATATGACATAGAAGAACAACTGGCTGAAGATGTCGAAAATCTGCATATTGCCTGGCAAAAAAATGCTGAAAATAGCTTAGATATTGCCATCATCAACAAAAACCTATTACAAGATTATCTTGATGTTTTCGCAGAAGCCAAGATTCCTGTGACAAAACTGATCACCGACACTCAGCTGCAAGCAAATTGCCCACAAGAATTTTTATTAATCCATAACGCAGATGACACACTCTTAAAAACTCACCAACACTGCATTGCCATAGAAAGCTGGAACCTTCCCGTCCTCATGGAATCCTTAAGCGATACATTACCCACATCCATACCTGTTTATAGCACTAGCAGCTTAACAATAGCAGACTGC
This sequence comes from uncultured Methylomonas sp., assembly GCA_964640895.1. Lineage (GTDB taxonomy): Bacteria > Pseudomonadota > Gammaproteobacteria > Methylococcales > Methylomonadaceae > Methyloprofundus. The sequence goes on along the minus strand of CAZXJK010000161.1, from coordinate 2,787 downwards.
CCTATTCAGCTAAAGCAGCAAGTATTATCCGAGCCCGTTTTTAATTATTTATGTCAACAATACAACCACGCACCTATCTTAAATTTATTACAAGGTGAATTCCAAAGAAACCCTCCACAAGTATGGCGTTTTATGCAATGGCTAGGGGCTGGTGTACTAGTACTGCTACTCATGCTAACTATTCAGCAATTTTATCAGTGGCAGCAATTACAAAACCAAGAAATTCAGCTAGAACAAGCTATTACTGAGATTTATAAAACCAGTTTTCCGCAAGCACGCCGCATTATTGACCCAATCTCTCAAATGCGTACTGGTCTAAGAACAGCACAAGCGCAACAAGGTAATCACTCAGGCTTGCTGTCTTTATTAGCCGCATTTGCACGCTCTCAACCAAATCAAATCGAGATCAATAGCCTGCAATACCAACAAAATCAGCTATCCATTGACTTAAGTACCCATTCACTCGCCCAACTGGAGCTGCTTACCAATGCGCTCACTCAGCAAGGTTTAACAGCAGAAATCTCAGCAGCTAATAAAGTCAACAACCGCGTACAAGCTCAGCTAATACTGACAGGGGCATCCTTATGAAAGCATGGTTCTTACAAAAAACAACTGGCGAACAACATATCTTATTGAGCATGGGCTGGGTGATATTATTAAGCTTATTGTATGCTTTTGTATATTTACCAATCAACCGTACCAATAGTCAATTACAAACACGGATAGATAGCTACCAGACTGATTTACGCAGTATGCAATCAATGGCAAACCAGCTAAAACATCTATCAGGCTCAAACAAGAAAGCCGTCACAACTGCCTTTAATAAAAGCAGAGTCATGACTTTAATTGAACAAAGTGCCAAACAACAGCAATTGAAAATAGTACAAATTCGCCCCCTAAATAATAATCATTTAGTTGTGCTACTCGATAATACCTTATTTAACGACAGCTTACGCTGGCTCAATAGCTTACAAAAAAATTACCCTGTCACAGTAGAGAAATTCAGTGCTACTAATCAGCAAGGTAGTACTAATATGCAGATCACCCTCAGCTATTAAATGTCGCTCGTCCAAAATCAAATCAATATTAGCTAATGCGTTACTATATCTTATTAAGCTCCTTCAGCTTTTTGCTCGCCTTAGCGGTGCTAACACCCACACGCATCATTGCACGGCAGTTACTCCCCAATTTACGTATAGCTGACTGGCAATTGTATGGTTTACAAGGCAATATATGGCAAGGGCAGTTACAAGTTAGTAACGCTCATGCCCTTAATATAAACATCACTTGGGGACTACACCCTACTAATCTATTTAGTGATGCTGCAGTCATGCAAATTCGCGCACAAAGTGCGCACTCTAAATTATATGCACACTCAAAATTTAATGGTCTACAAGCAGCCTTTAAGCTATATGGAAATATAGACGGCCATGAACTCAGCTCTAAACTTGAACAGATAAAACCATTCAGTATGACTGGCGCAGTCACTATTCAACAACTATTGATAACAGATACGCCGCCATATTATATTGCAACAGGCTTATTACATTGGTCTGGAGGTAAAGTGTCGGATCAACTGCAAAGTAGCAACTTACCCGCACTAGATATTAACTTAATTAAGCAGAATAATACCTTACATATCAAACTTATTGAGCGAAGCACCCAATTTGATCTCATCAATATTCAGGTAAACGCCCATAAACAGGCTAACATTCAAATCACGCAACGTCTATTAAACCTAACAGAGCAAGCAACATTATCAGACAACGAACAAGATATTGTCGTGCGTTTTACCGAAAATCTTACGTTCTAAACACTTATGGCACAACTTCTTCAATATAAAAAAACACTGCATACTATTGCCACTCTATTAACGATTGGCAGCATGTTTTTAGTCGCAAAATGGACATGGAAAGTGCTGGATCCAGCTCCCACCATACCAAAAATGACAGCCCAAAATCAACCAGCACCTAAAGCTAATATTAATAATGATCTACATGACATACTCAGTGCTAACCTTTTTAAGCAACAGGTCAATAATCAAAATACCCTTGAGCAACAAGCCAATATCCCCAAAACGCGGCAGCAACTTTTTTTGCATGGCATTATTAGCTCATCCAAGCCCGAAAATTCAATTGCATTGATTGCGAGTAAAACCAATAAAGCAGCATTAGCTTATCGGCAAGGTGATCAACTCCCTAATAGAGGCGGACAACTACACCGAGTCCTAAATGATTACGTACAAATTAAGCATAATGGACGTTTAGAGAAATTACTGTTCATAAAGACCAAGCGCAGCAAGCCACTAAACAAGCAGATATTACGCCATAGAAAAACCACCACTCCAAATAATTTAGCAGAATTCAAAGTACAATATCAAAACAACAGTAAGCAAGCACTTACGCAATTTGGCCTGAAAAAAACAGCAAAAGGTATCGTATTGAGCACCCAAAAAGGCCGTTTACCTTCTGGTTTATTAGCCAATGATATAGTGACCAGCATCAATGGAAACTCCATTAATACCTTAGAAAATAATCCGCAAATGCTTGATGAACTATTAGCAGGTGAAGCAATAGAGATAGGCTTAGAAAGAAATAATAGAACTATTCGATTTAGAGTTCCTCAGCACCTACTAAGAGAATGGCAAACATTTCGTTGACTATAATAAGCACAAAGCCCTTTGCAACTTTTTTTTGATATTCACATGCTTGCGCACAACGCCTACTGTATATAAAAACCAGGCGCGCCATGCTACCTCACGAAATTCAGGGACTCCTGTCACCTGAA
>CAZXJK010000160.1:0-6776 GCA_964640895.1 uncultured Methylomonas sp. | reverse complement strand
AAACAAAAATCCTGCCAAAATATTGGATGCTTATTTATTTCCAAGTGCCTAATGCCGGTAAATAGTCTCAATCAAGTGAAAGCCAAATTTGGTTTTCACTGGCCCATGCACTGTTAATATAGGCTTCTTAAATACCACATTATCAAATGCCTTTAACATTTTTCCAGGACCAAACTCCCCCAGATCGCCTCCTTGCTTTGCAGAATTACACTGCGAGTATTTCTTGGCAAGCATCGCAAAATCAGCCCCACCTACCAATTGTTGCTTTAGCTTCTCTGCTTCTACTTTGGTTTTCACTAAAATATGTCGCGCACATGCTATCGCCATGAACCCTCCCTCCTCAACACTTAGGCACATGGAAACACACATCATCCATCTTTACTAGTTTTTTTGTCCGTCATCAGTACTGTAGCAACAGTTACGTAGCCTGCTATGCGCCTATTGCTACAGCACTGATGACAAACAAAAATCCTGCCCAAATATTGGATGCTTATTTATTTCCAAGTGCCTTATTATTAATGAATATGTACTTCACGTGAATTACTCTTATCACTTCTCAACAAAGTATAATCATCTCGATCACCATGCGCTTTCACACCATCAAAAGAAAGCATGATAAGCGCAGCATCATTTTTAATACGCAACTCACGCACAATAGCATCCTTACGCGCCACTAAAGTAACCAACCCCGTTTTAGCATCCCAAGTATATTTACCCTTCTCATAAAACTCCTTAGTGGAAGCTTGCGCATATTGAGTCACTAATAAATAATTGCTTTTATTTTTTAAAGATAAGGTCATTTTAATGCCTGCACAATGCCCACAAGGAAGGTAGCCATAATAAACACCTCTAAACTCTTGGCTCTTATCAACAGACTTTTTTATATGCTTAGAATGATCACCCTGCATTCTTGCCATTTCCCGCGCTTTTTGTACATCCCGCATGGTCATCTTATCCGAAGACTTAGCCATCACCGGGCTAAAGAGCACACTTAAAGCACTGAATAATATGATAGTCAGCTTTTGTTTTAAAGGTATTGTTAATGCTTGCATTATATTATCACCTGATTGTGAAAAATGATTTATTAGGTCTGTACTTAAACAGGCTCTAAAAGAGCCTTCATAAGATACCGCAAACTTAATTATAAACCAATTTTCCTCAGCAGATTTATGCTCACCAAAAATCCTTTAAGGATAGATCACTTTAGGCTGAAAATTTGATGCAGGATACTTAGTATCAACTTCAATATTTTTATCTGCTTTTTTTATTCTTGTAGTCTTTTGTTTCGGTTTCGATTTTTTTTCAACTTTAACTGTTGTCTTATTTGATTCAGAAATTTGCTTCAAATTATCCAGTCCTGCACGAAAAATACCTTTTACGATACTAATCGCAGCCGCCTCATTCAGAGCTTCAGGTGGATTGTTGTTCATATAACCGCGATAAAATCCCGCCTTCCATTTAACAACAGAGCCACCTGCATTTGCTTTCACTTGAATAGTTGCAGCAAAATCTGTGACAGGTAAGGCACTTGGAAATAAATAAGCATCCAATATTTGGGCAGGATTTTTGTTTGTCATTAGTGCTGTAGCAATAGGCGCATAGCAGGCTACGTAACGATTGCTACAGTACTGATGACGGACAAAAAAACCAGTAAAGATGGATGATGTGTGTTTCCAGGTGCCTAAGTACTCATGCAAAATTAATTTAACGAAAAACATGTCATGATAAACAATTATTTTGATGACTATAGATATTCGTGATTTACATAGAGCAACTAACAACAGAAGAAATGTCCACATTATTGGCAGTTCTCGGGTAAAACCATCGAAGTTCCAAGTTCAAAAAGTAAGCGTCTCAATGTTTTAGGTTTTGTTAACAGGGATTGCGAGTTTGATTCATTTGTCTTTGAAGGGGCGATTAATACATCAGTGGTTGTTGCTTGTATTGATGAGTTTGCTAAGAAAATTGAAATACCAACAGTCCTTGTTATTGATAATGCATCGACTCATACAAGTCATGAATTTAAGGAAAACATTGAAAGATGGCAAGAGAAAAATTTAACGATTTATTCAATTCCTCCTTATTCACCTGAACTCAATATCATAGAAATTATATGGCGTAAAATAAAGTATGAATGGTTGCCTTTTTCAGCCTATCAATCTTATCATTCACTTGAGCAGGAGCTATTCAATGTACTTGCGAATATTGGCGAAAATCATAAAGTGGCATTTTCGTAAAGGTTAATTTAATTTTGCATGGGTACTTAATAGCTCGGCAATTTTTTGGATAACGTCCATTTATATAGTGAGAGTAGGTAGTGGGTTAATGGAAGTGCATTATATAAGGACAATATATGGAAAGTTTTCCATGTATCAATTATTTATATTTAATGACAATTAATTGTAGTGTTGTATTTATGTCTTAATTCTTGCTCTACTGAGTAATTATTAAGGGATTTCACAATTTCTTGCCCAATAGCATATGCTAAATTGACTGGAACAGCATTTCCTATTTGCTTATAAATTTGGTTCATACTCCCTTCAAACTCCCAGCTATCAGGAAATGTTTGTATTCTTGCATATTCCCTAGTTTGAAAGGGGCGAGTATAATCTGGGTGGCATCTTTCAGTTTGTTTTTGGGCTGGTGAGGTTGTTAATGTTAAACAGGGTTCATCCCAGCTAATTCTTCGAGCCATCCCCGTTTTTCCACCACCTAAATAGTAGCTTTTAAGCATATATTCTTTTTGAATATCCTCGGGTAAATCACGCCAATAACCACCAGGAGGAATCATATCCATGATTTCATATTTTCTTTCTGGGTATTTTTGTCCAATAGATTCAGAAACATCAGATTCAAATAATTCACCTGCTTTCAAAGCTTCTGACAAGTTCATCATGCTACTTTCAGGTATTGGGTACTTAAATGTAATCTCTGTACCTTTTTTAATACCCACTAAAAATAAACGTTCTCTTTTTTGTGGTACTTTATGGAATGCAGCTTTTAGCACTTTAGGTGTTAAAACGTCATAACCTAGGTTTTCCAAAATTTCTACCATAGAGTGCAATGTTGCTCCTTTATCATGGGATAAAAGCCCACGAACATTTTCACCCACACAAATTAATGGCTGTACTTCTTGTACAGTTCTTGCAAATTCATAAAATAATGTGCCTCTAGCATCATCTAAGCCTCGTTTTTTACCTGCATAACTGAACGACTGACAAGGAAACCCGCCTGTAACAACATCAATATTTCCTCGAAACTCTGCAAATGATTGTTCTTTAATATCCCCTTCTATAACATTCCAGTGAGGTCTGTTTTTCTTTAATGTCTTACAAGCCCAAGGGTCAATTTCATTAAGTAAATGGCATGATAAACCAGCTTTTTCTAGTCCTAGAGCCATGCCGCCAGCTCCTGCAAATAACTCTATAACTGAGTAAGGTTTTATTGCTGAGTTATACTCTGAGCTGCTTTCTTTAACTCCATTTTTGGAGATGCTACCGATATATTCGTCTAACAGTTCAGGTGAATATGCCCTATAGTTATTAGGCATTCTAGTGGGCGTTAATGTCCCGTTGTCATCCCACCGTCTAAGGGTTTGTTTGGAAACTGATAATAAGTTGGCGGCTTCAGCTAAAGAATAGTAAAATTTCATGGCAATATTAGTCAACGTTATACATGGTTATTTATTTTAAAGGGTTTTAAGGTATGGATCAAGGTGAAAAAGAGGAGATTTTAAAGAAAGCTAAAATCTGGTTTAAGGCAAGTATTGCTGAAAATCACATAAAAAATACTAAAAAGTTAGTCAATGCCTCTAAATTCGATATTAATCCATTTTTAGCCGTTTACTTAGCTAACTTTTTAACAGGGAATACTGAACCAGAGAGTATTGCTAAGGCTTTGTTATATCCTCGCGTATTAGGCACATCTATCACAACCTCTTTTGGAACAAATATTCAAAAATTTACCAATGAAGTTTTATCTTCTTTTGGTAGTACAACTTCTGGTATTGATATTGAGTTTATTGACCAAATTAGTAAAAATAAAATTTACTGTCAGTTGAAGTCAGGCCCAAATACAATTAACAAGGATGATGTAGAGACAATAGCGGGACATTTTAAAAAGGTGATTAGTTTAGGGCGAACAAATAATTTACGTATTACTCATGATGATATGGTTGTAGGTATAATTTATGGGGATACGGCCAGTCTAAATGGGCATTACAAAAGAATTACCTGCGAGTATGATTATCCTATATTTATTGGTAAAGATTTTTGGTATAGGTTAACGGGTGATGAAAATTTTTACTCTGACCTAATTAATGTTATTGGTGAGGTTGCAATAGAAGCAGATTTTTCTGAAGAGCTAGAAGATGTTATTAAAGAGCTATCTCAATCACCAGAAATAACAGCATTGGCAAAACAATCCACTTGATCATTTAAAATAACTGGGGGGTCAGGTACCAATTTTTTTAAAAAAAAGTGACTAGAAAAAATAGTTATTTTTCTAGTCATGTTGGTCGCTAACCTAAAATAAACCCCTCATTTAAATAGGCTTCGGTATCAACCACTCCAACGGCTTTTACTAGCACTTCAGCATGACTCATACTGCTATCATCAAGCTGAGTGGTTAAGTCGCTTAAATCAACGCTGATTAATCCACTTATTTGGCTGATAAAATCATAGTTTGTTGTTTCTGCCCAAGGGTTATTTTCAGTCAGTTGAGTTTGTGCAAAGTCTAATAGGCTTTGGGAGGTATTATAATAGTCATTTAAACTATTTAGAGTCGGTTGCTCATTACTGATTAAATCCGCTAATATTGCTACCGTAGAAAGTTCGGTAACGGTTAAGTTACTTACTGAACTGTCAAGAGTTATATCGCCAAAACTGACGTATTCTATTTCAATGAGCGTATCTGCCTCTGGCGACCCAATATGATGTATTTGTAACTGCCCTTGTGAGGTGATTTCAAATACGTAATCACCTAAATTACCAACAAAGTTGGCAGTATCTTCGCCGGCTCCACCGTTAAGTATATCGCTGCCACGACCACCAATCAGAATATCATCCCCTGCACCACCATTTAACACATCATTTCCTGTGTCGGCTGACCAGCCCAGTTCATCGGTATTGAATGTTTGAGTTAAAGAAAGGTCGCCATTCTCATTGATTATAGTGTTGCGTAATTGCTCATGTTGAGCAAGGTATAATAGACCTCCACTCCAGCTGCCGCCTTGGTTAATGTAGTCAACACCTATTTGAACGATATCTTCGGTGGTTGCGGTTTCTCCCCAAACCGAACTGATTAATTGGCTGACTTGTTGATCTATTGATAGGTTTTGTTCCGTATGCAGGGACATATAAGCATCAAAAGCCAGTTCACTTAATCCGTTTGTATCAAGATCTAGTTTCAATACGGAATTCATCTCTTCGGTAGTCGGTAATCGCTGTACAACAGCTTGATAAAGCAATGCGACATTTTCAAGCTTTTGTGCTTCTTGTTGCACAAAAGCAATACGAGCATCAATATGACCGAGTGTTGAGTCTTCTGCAAAGGTTGTAAAATGGCCTGATGTGGTAGAGATAATTGCTAATTCTTCGTCTTCAGGTGTAAAGATTGATAATAACAGCCCTTCTGAATTCAATTGAAAACTCCATGCTCCACGGTCGCTTTGCCCACCTTGAAGAATGTCATTGCCATCACCACCATATAAAGTGTCATTTCCTTCACCACCCACGACTAAATCATCACCTTCGTCACCGTAAAGCACATCATCACCGCCTTTAGAGCCGATGGTATCATCACCGCTGCCGCCATGTAATTTATCATCCTCTGCACCTAAAACAATATATTGCTCTTCATTGTCACCGACAATAAAATTAGCACCACCTCCCCCTATGACACGTACCGCTCCAATAATAATTGCAAATTCAACATTATGTAAGACTAATGGTGTTCCAGCGGGTAATTCGCACGCATCAATGACTAAAGCCTCTTGACGGTCAGGGTGTGTTTCGCTTTGCTCTCCTGTGCCTATTGCTCCCTGTATTTGAATAGGGGTTTTTAACTCATTGGTTTTTGATGTGGATTTAATAACCAATGTCCGTACAGCGACTTGATTTTCATCATTAACGCCAAGTACAAATTTATCAATTTCAGCCAATATGTCGACAAAAACATCTTCATCAGAACGAGGCTGAGAAGAGGCAATTAATTGTTGACGTAAGGTCAGGTTTTCACCCGTAAATGCTTCAGAAGATAAACCTACCCCTACAGGTAAGGCCACTTCAACAATGCTTTCACCATCTTCGTTAACGACTAATGGTATATCTGCTTGAGGGGTTGTATCATCTTCCTCTATTCTTGTGGCTGTAATAATAGGTATTTCAGTTACAACGACTTGTTGAGTAATGATTTCTGTTTCACCTGTTTCTGGGTTTGTGACTGTTACCGTAGTTTCTTCTGTAGTTTCAGTGACCTCAACCCCATCAATGGTATCTGTATCAGTTCCAGTATCAGTTCCAGTGCCAGTGCCAGTTCCAGTTCCAGTTCCAGTGCCAGTGCCAGTGCCAGTGCCAGTGCCAGTGCCAGTGTTGGTTCCCGTATTTTCATTCGCAATATCAGAAATAGCAAAAGAAACACTCTGCTCACTCGTTGCCCCTCCTGTATCGGTTGCAATCACAGTAAAGTCATAACTAGATTTGGTTTCAAAATCAGGGTCTGCAATTAATGAAACAACACCTGTACTACTGTTAATACTAAATAATAAAGCATCACCA
>CAZXJK010000159.1:0-6785 GCA_964640895.1 uncultured Methylomonas sp. | reverse complement strand
TTTTTGTCCGTCATCAGTACTGTAGCAATAGTTACGTAGCCTGCTATGTGCCTATTGCTACAGCACTAATGACAAACAAAAATTATGCCCAAATATTGGATGCTTATTTATTTCCAAGTGCCTAACTATAGTTGTTGGGGTTCATGCTTCATCCAACCTACATATAATAATTTCACAGTCTCTAAAGAAATGCTACCTGATCAATTATTATGCCGCTTGTTTTTTGCGGTACCAAAACACGCTAAGTAAAACCGCAGCGATTCCAAAGAACACCATATTACCCTGCTTGATATAGTCAATCACATCTTCACCATAGTTATAATATAAAGTAAAAAAGAAGACTGTTGAAATAGTACAGGCCAGCCAATCGGATAAAGCAAATTTTACAAACTTCATTTTGCCTAGGCCTGCTGTTAAAAATAGCGCATTTCTCACCCCAAATGGGATGAACCGACCTAATATTAAAGTTACTACACCATATTCTTCATAATAGGCGGAAATCTTATCGATTCTTTCTCGGGACACCATGTTGGCAAAAAAGCGTATTTCAAATAATTTGGGGCCAACAACTCTGCCTAAACCGTAGCAAATTAAATCAGAAAAATAAGCGCCCAAGTAAACGGCTACAAATAAATGCACTAAATAATCTGGGTTTTGACTGGCTAAAATGGCCGCAATAAATAACATGGCATCTTCAGAAACAGGTATGTTGAACCCTGCTAATAGTAGTGCACCAAAAATAATATAATGCGCGTATTGAATATTTGCCTGAATGTATTGTATAAGTTCTTCCATCGTTATTAACCTTTAAGTTGCCAATGTAATGTTTCCCCAGCTTTTAAGGGAGTAAGTTGGTTTGTTGCTGAGACAGTGTAATGTTCTGGTACTTGCCAGTCAGTTTTTTCTAGGGTAATTTGCTCGGTGTTGCGCGGTAGTTTATAGAAATCTGCGCCATAAAAGCTAGCAAAACCTTCTAGTTTATCCAGTGCATTTTCATTATCAAATACTTCCGTATATAGCTCTATAGCAGCATAAGCAGAATAACAGCCAGCACAACCACAGTCATTTTCCTTGAGATGCGTTAAATGCGGCGCACTGTCGGTGCCTAAAAAGAATTTTGGGTTACCGCTCGTTGCTGCTTGTATTAGAGATTGTCTATGCCGTTCACGTTTAAGAATGGGTAAGCAATAATAATGCGGTTTGATACCCCCCACTAAAATGGCATTACGGTTATACATAAGATGCTGTGGGGTAATGGTTGCTCCAATAGTATCAGGTGTTTCCTGTACAAATTGCACCGCCTCTCTGGTTGTCACATGCTCCAATACAATGCGTAAGCTCGGGAAATTTTGTTGAATGTGGCTGAGTTTTTGTTCAATAAAGATCCGTTCACGGTCAAAAATATCAATATGTGCATCGGTGACTTCGCCATGTACTAGCAGTGGCACATCATATTTTTGCATGGCTGCAAACACGGCTGACATGGCCTCTAAGTCGGTCACGCCTTGATCTGAATTAGTGGTTGCACCAGCAGGGTAAAGCTTAAAAGCTTGTACAAAAGGAGACTCAGCGGCTTGTTTGACATCATCCAGGCTGGTGCTATTGGTTAAATACAGTACCATTAAAGGAGTGAAATTGTAGGCACTGTCAGTCGCTTGTTGGATTTCTTGTTGATAACTGAGTGCTTGCGCTACATTGATCACAGGCGGTTGTAGATTAGGCATGATGATGGCGCGCGCAAATTGCCGAGCCGTATGGTTAATAACTGTTTTAAGCATATCGCCCGTGCGTACATGTAAATGCCAATCATCGGGGCGGGTGAGGGTGATCTGTTGCATTTTAGCTAACCTTTATAAATAGTTTTTAGGGCTAATAAGCACTGTTGCTTGCTTGTGTCACAGCTTATTATTAAAATAACGGGTTAATTTTGATTTGCTTATTGAAAAAAAGCAAATCGGTCTCCATATTTTTAGTTATTTTCCTCTTTCGGAGTAGCAAATGCCAATTTATGAATATCAGTGTCAAGCATGCGGTGATGAGCATGAAGCCCTGCAAAAAATGAGTGCAGAGCCGCTGGTAACCTGCCCAGCCTGTAATGAACCTGAGCTTAAGAAAAAGATTTCAGCAGCAGGGTTTAGATTAAAAGGCAGTGGTTGGTATGAAACTGATTTTAAAGGCGGCAGTAATAAGAAAAATGTAGCAGGTGAAAAATCGGCACCCGCTGCTAAATCTGGTAGTGGTTCTGGTAATAGTCATTAATGCCTACCCTTTTAAATTATCATGGCTTTAAAAGGTGAATCTGTCCATTTTGATGATAAGTATTTGCGTGTTGAACTCAAAGATGGTCGGGTAATATTAACGCCTATTAGAACAAAGAATTATGCGTATACTTAAATGCAAGCATACGGTTAAGTATTTAATTATTAATTTATTATAAACAGAGAAAATATATGCGTACCCACAAGTGCGGAGAGTTAAACAAAGACAATTTAGGTGCAGCAGTCGAGCTGTGTGGCTGGGTACATAGACGACGTGATCACGGTGGCGTTATTTTTATCGATTTAAGAGATCGGGCGGGCTTGGTGCAGGTGGTATTTAATCCTGAAGCAGAAGATACTTTTGCTATTGCCGAAAGCGTACGTAGTGAATATGTATTGCGCATAGAAGGCATTGTTAGAGATCGCTTGGAAGGCACGGTTAATTCCAATATGGCGACGGGTGAAATCGAAATTTTGGTGAGTCATGTCGAAGTGTTGAATGAATCTGAAACACCGCCTTTCCCGATTGAAAGTGATATTGAAGTGAACGAAGAAATGCGTTTACGTTATCGCTATATTGATTTACGTAAAACATCAATGCTGGAAAAAATGACAGTGCGTCGTGATGTCACACGTCACCTGCGTAATTTTCTTGATAACGAAGACTTCTTCGAAATGGAAACGCCTATTTTAACTAAGGCAACACCTGAAGGCGCAAGAGACTATATCGTTCCCAGTCGTACTCACCCGAATTCTTTTTTCGCTTTGCCACAATCACCACAGTTGTATAAACAGTTGTTGATGATGGCGGGTATGGATAAATATTACCAAGTCGTACGTTGCTTCCGTGATGAAGATTTACGTGCCGATAGACAGCCTGAATTTACTCAGCTGGATATTGAAACGTCTTTTATGAATGAAGATGAGATTATGGCGGTGATGGAAGAAATGATTCGCCAGCTATTTAAAGACATCATTGATGTACGTTTGGATGAGCAGTTTCCAAAAATCACTTATCAAGAATCGATGTCACGCTATGGTTGTGATCGTCCTGATTTACGTATCCCACTAGAATTAGTAGATATTGCTGATGAAATGAAGGGTGTAGAGTTTAAAGTATTCTCAGGTCCTGCTAATGATCCAGATGGGCGTGTGGTTGCTTTACGTATCCCAGGTGGCTCTAAATTAAGTCGTAAAGATATTGATGTTTACACTAAATATGTCAGTATTTATGGCGCGAAAGGTTTGGCATACATTAAAGTAAATGATCGTGATGCAGGTTTAGAAGGCTTGCAATCACCGATTGTTAAATTTGCCCCCGCAGAAGTATGGGAAGCAGTATTAAGCAAAGTGGGCGCACAAACTGGTGATTTGATTTTCTTTGGTGCTGATAAAGCTAAAATCGTGAATGAAGCGATTGGTGCATTACGGGTTAAGGTTGGCCTAGACCTAGATTTATTAGAAGGTGACTGGAAACCAGTTTGGGTTATTGATTTTCCTATGTTTGATTGGGATGAGAAAAACCAGCGCTGGAATGCAATTCATCATCCTTTTACAGCACCAAGTTGTTCTGAGGAAGCATTGAAAGCTGACCCAGGTGCGGCGCTATCACGTGCTTATGATTTAGTGCTGAATGGTACTGAAGTCGGTGGTGGTTCGATTCGTATTAATAAAACGGGCATGCAAAAAACCGTACTGGAAATCTTAGGTATTGGTGAGCAAGAAGCACAAGACAAATTTGGTTTCTTACTGGAAGCATTAAAATATGGTTGCCCTCCGCATGGCGGCATGGCTTATGGATTAGATCGTTTGGTTATGTTAATGACTAAATCCGCTTCAATCCGTGAAGTTATTGCTTTTCCAAAAACACAATCAGCCGCTTGTCCATTAGTGGATGCACCTGCGGCAGTGAGTGAAGAGCAATTAAGAGAGTTAAATATTAAGTTACGCAAGGTTGTGGCAAAAGAAGAAGCTTAAGCTTGATTGTTCCACACGCTTATATTGCTGCGTAGGTTGGATGCAGCTTATCAAGCGTAGCGCAGATAACGGAATCCGACATGTTGGGATAACTCAAAATGTCGGATTTCGTTTTTTATTGCGACGTAATAAAAAACCATCCAAGCTACTTATACTGCATGCGGTCACGACTGCGCCACGGAACGCTGGAGCGTTCAAAGATGAATTCCCACGCTGGAGCGTGGGAACTATAAATATTGAAGTAAAATAATTATGTCAGCACTACTCATTCAAGATTACGCATTACTTTCTGATGAAGAATGTGATTTAAAAATTCAGCAAGCAAAAACTACATTAGGCGACCGTTGTATTATTTTAGGCCATCATTATCAGCGTGATGAAGTGTTTAAGTATGCTGATATTTCAGGTGATTCCTTAAAATTATCTAAAGAAGCAGCAGAATCAGATGCAGAATACATCGTTTTTTGTGGTGTACACTTTATGGCAGAAGTGGCGGATATTTTATCGCGCCCTGAGCAAATTGCTATTTTGCCTGATTTGGCGGCAGGTTGTTCGATGGCAGATATGGCTAATAAAACAGCGGTGCAGCGTTGTTGGGATGAACTGGCGGAGGTGATAGATGTTGAAAATACGGTTACCCCAGTCACCTATATTAATTCAGCCGCTGATTTAAAAGCCTTCTGTGGACAGCATGAAGGCATTGTGTGTACCTCGTCTAATGCGCAAAAAATTCTGGATTGGAGTTTTGCCAAACGTGAAAAAATCCTGTTCTTCCCAGATCAACATTTAGGGCGTAACACCGCTTTTCAAATGGGCATTCCATTAGATGAAATGGTGGTATGGGATTTTAGCAAACCATTAGGTGGATTAACTGCTGAGCAGATTCAAAAGGCTAAAATGATCTTATGGGGCGGTTATTGCTCAGTACATCAATTTTTTCAACCTGAACATATTGATAACTTTCTAGCGCGTTACCCTGAGACAAAAGTGATTGCACATCCAGAAGCCTGTTTTGAAGTGTGTCAAAAGGCTGACTATATCGGCTCCACGGAAATGATTTTAAAAATTGTGCGTGAAGCTGAACCGAATACGCGCTGGTTAGTGGCGACTGAATTGAACTTGGTTAATCGCCTGCATGAAGAATGCCAAGCACAAGGTAAAAACGTACATTTTATGTCGCCTGCACTCAGCATGTGCTCCACTATGTTCCGTACTGATCCACAACATGTGGCATGGATATTGGAAAATTTAGTGGCAGGGCACGTTGTTAATCGGATACAAGTTGCCGATGATGAAGCAAAATTCGCCAAAATTGCGTTGGATAATATGCTTTCTTTATAAGATATTATTGTAAGATATTGATGTGTAATAAAAAAATATTTATGGAATAAAAAATGCTTTAATCCTTGTATCAATACTTAGGAACGAGGATTCAATAATACTCGTCCCTTAGGGTATTAGGCTAGTCGCGGCAGCCACTCTAATACCCAAAAATATAAGGAGATCAGCATGAGAGTCTCGACTTCTTGGGCACAACAATTAAGCGTTACCGCAATGCTTAATCAACAGGCAACTGTTACCAAAACACAAATGCAATTATCAACAGGCTTAAAAAATATAACGCCTGCGGATGACCCTATTGCTGCCAAAAATATATTGGATTTTCAAGAGCGTATTGATAAAACTATTCAATATCAAGAAAATGCGGATACTGCTAAAGCCCGAAACGGGCTGGAAGGTTCGGTATTAATGAATGCGCGTGAAAGTTTGCTCAGAGCGCGTGACCTTGCGGTACAAGCATTAAATGAAGGTGTTTTAAAACCTGAAGATAAGTTGGCAATCGAAGTAGAAATACGTCAGATTCAGGAAGGCGTACTCGCTTTGGCCAATACTCAAGATGCCAATGGCGAGTATATTTTTTCAGGTGCACATTCAAAAACACCTACTTTTTCATCTACTGCTCCCTATACCTACCAAGGTAGTGGTACACAGAGAGAATTGCAAATTGGTCCTGATCGCCGTATTGTTGACGGTGACTTGGGTTTTACCATCTTTGAAAATATTCCCACTGCTTCAGCGCCGCCACCAGCAACCAGAAATATATTTGATACTTTAGAAGCGTTCTCTGATGGATTGACAGGTGCGACCTTGCCATATCACGGTACGGTCAATGATGCCTTGGCTGATATTGATGCCGCTTTAGAAAAAATAGGTGAAGCCGAAGCCAGAGTAGGAGCAAGGCTAAGAGCTTTGGGTGATCAGGAAATTCAGAATGACGGTTACTTACTCGCTATGCGGAGTACCTTATCCGAGGTGCAAGACTTAGACTATGCAGAAGCGATTAGTCGCTTTGAATTAGAAAATACGGTCTTACAAGCATCACAGCAGGCTTATGTTAAAGTGCAAAGCTTATCTTTATTTAACTTTTTATAGGGAATACAGGGGTATTTAGGATAATCCGATAATATAATAGTTCCTATGCTCCCGCGTGGGAATTCAGTCGCTGAAAATCAGGGAAACGGAGCTTAGCGAAGTGATGATTTTTAGTCC
>CAZXJK010000158.1:0-6785 GCA_964640895.1 uncultured Methylomonas sp. | reverse complement strand
GGGGATATTTCAGTTTTTCAGTGTTTAAACTGTCCCGCCTTAAGTTGGTAGCCGAATTACCTACAACACATTCTCCTTTGTGTCAGCTTTAGATTTTTTCCACAAATCCCCTGTTGCAAAACATGACCAGCCCCATTTCAGCCAGTTTAATACTGCAATAGCTAACCACAAAGACCATAGCAACATCATGATTCGATAACTCATTAGTGGGATACTGATAACACTGGCGGTAGGTAAAATTTCTGTACTACGGTCTTGATACCAATTTAAAGCAAAGGCAGAAGAGCGGTTGCCAACAATTTGCATATCTGGGTTACCTAGTAGGCCATGTTTTACGGCAATAAATAAAATTGCTAGCGAACTGAACGTTAACAATACCAAGACTATTTGGCTGAAGTTAAAAAAATTTACATTAGTCATTTGATATTTTTGGCGTAAACCTAAGGTTAATAACCAAGCAACGACTACAAAAGCAATGCTAATGGGTATTTGGCTTAAACCTATTAACAACAGAAACCACTGCCAGTTTTTTAATGGGGTTAAATGTGATTTCCCTAATGCAAAAGCCAGTAAAGCCAATACAATCAGCATACCCCAAAATAAGACTGCTGGACCTAAGTTTGGCCCTGTGGTTAATAATACCCAGCGATCTTGACCTAAGCGAATTTTTAAGTGGGTGTTAACACTTGCTATCCCTAAATTTAGTGGCGGTGTAGTGAATATGCTGGCTTGTGTTTTTGCTTCATGCCAAAACAGTTCATAAGTTTGTTTACCAGGTTTGATAGGTAATGTGACGGTTTGCTGCTGTTGGCGAATGGGTTGCTTTCTGCCATTAAGATTTACGGATTGTAATATTGCATTTTTAGGGAGTGTGAGACTATGTTGTGTGCCTTTAGAGCTACGGAGCTCTAATTTTAAACTGCTTGCCAAGTTGCGTTTTCCGGCAGTCATGGTAAAAATGCTTCTGTCTATGGTTAAGGTTTGGCCTGTTATGGCTGCAGGGCGCACTATGCTTAAGTTAATACTTTCACCTGGCCACGGTCTCCATTCAGGCAACCAATTACCTGCTTGGTTTTGGTGGTGTACTACCGATATGCCGGTACTTTCCATATGCCATATCGGGCTAATATCTGCACGCCATATTTCAGTCCACTGCTTAGCCATAGGGGCTGTTAGCGTGATCTGCTTACTTTTTTCTAATATTGAACTCCATTGAATACTGCGTTGGTTGGCAGTCATATGTACTAATGCATAGCCATTTTTGCTACGTATATTGGCACTGGTAATGGATTCGCCTGTTAATAAAGGGACTTTTAAAGTGACTGCAGTTGCTGCATGACTGTTACGGATAACTCTAGTCTTAATGTGCCAGTCTAGTCCTAGTTGTAGGGTGCGCTCAATTTGGATAAAAGCAGGAAAAACGCTTAGGCTAAGGGGTGCTAAAGCATTTTCTGGCTGATCTGTCGTTGCTATCAGGGTGAAGTGTAATTGATTCTCTGCGGTACCATTTTCATGTAAACCTTCGATGCTCCAATGTTGACTGGTATGGCTAATATACTGCGGCTTTAAGGGTAAAGGCAGAGTGAAATTGCTTTGTAAGGGGGCGGTTCCAGTTAACGCAATTTCATGGATCCCTTTAGGTAAGGCTAACCATAAGATACCTTGTCTATCGCGAATAATATTTTTTGCAGGCAAAGTATTGACGGTAATACTATTGGGTAACCATTGTTTAAATTTTGCTGGTAAAGGGACTGCAACCGTTTCTTGGGTATGAATTTGTAAATTGATGCTCAGCGTTTGCTTGCTGATATTGAGTTTCATGGCAGGAATTTGTGCACAACTTGGTAAGCAGTCAGGTGCTTTTAATAAGCGTTGTTTTAATTCCTTTAATAAGTCTGGGTGCGGGTAATCAGCAAAACCAGGCGTGCTAGGGAGCATTAAGCAAGCTAGCAAGCAAAGCTGTATGGCTGAAATAGAGAGCTTAAAGCGACAATTTTTATTGATAATACCGAACATAAGCAGTCCTAATATAATGACAACAATAACTCTTAAACAGCTCAATATTAAATTGGCAGTAGGGCTTATAAACCAAAATCGGACTTGTTGCTGGCTATCGACACTACCATTCCAAGAAAGTGGAATATTGCTCCATTGCCATTGAGGTAAGCCAGGGCCGGTTTGCAAGTTTGCTTTTGGGTCGATGCGTTTAAAATTTGAGCTAGAGCTTGGGGAGTAATAACTTGTTGGCTTTTTAAGCAGCCTGTTTTTACTGGTAGGGGCTGAGCGCATTACCGCCAAGCTTTCCACTAGCATATCTTCTGCAGCTGCCATAGCTGGTTTTTGTTGATAGGTTGTATTGGAGCTGACATGTTGCCATGGCTTTTCCAGTTGTGGATAAAGTCCTGTTCTAATTTGGTTGATTAAAAAGGGAATGCTAACAATGATTAATACCAGCCAACAGGCAGAGCGATAAAATTTGATAAAACGTAAAAAATTATTTTGGGGCAACACTTTAATTAAAGCGATAGCCGCAATAATATTAATCCAGATAAAGCGTGGGGCATCACTCTCATGCCAGATTAAAGCCAGCGTTATAAGTGCAAATAAGCCCCAATAATTATTCCATAAACGACTCATTGCTAAAGCAGTGATTAGTACTAAAAATAGATCCAGTAGTGTCCAGCGTGTGATCCAGCTATTGGGAACATTATCTACCCCACTGACTGCAAATACCTGCCAACCAGGGGGTAAATGCAAGGTTGCTTTTACATGGTTAAATTTTTGTTTCCAACCTGTTGCACTGAGCGTTGCAATATTATGTTCCAAGCGACTATCGGCCGTTAGCTGTACACTGCCTTTCCTAAGTTCAACACCTTGGGCTTGTTTATTCTGGGCATAGGTAATCAGTTGTGTTTGATTATTTAGAGTAACTTGGCCTAGTTGGATTTCAGGCAAACTATCCAGTCGCCAGCCATGGGTAATCTGCCCCGTTATTTTATCTTGTATGCTGTAGCCTGACCCTGCAAAGTCCAGCCATAAGTTACGAGTAATTGATAAATTATTAGGTTCAGGCTCGGGGTCACCACGCCTTATGAGCTTAAAGTGCATGGTATCACCTTGTCTCACTAGAAATGCTGGTAAGTTCCGCCATGGAGTAGGTACATTGTTTTGGCTGGGGTCTATGCTAGTGACTTGTTCAACTTCAATGAGTCTTTGATACGGTCTAGCGGCAAAGCTCCATATTTCGGATATTGGCCAGTCTTTGTTATTGATGTTTAATTTGAGGTCAAAAATTTGCTGTGTGTGATGTGCTGTTAATTCAATATTCCAGCGTCCTGGACGTACTTGCACTAATAGGCTGCCATCAGGTTCTAATCTGGCAGGAAGCGGGCTATTTAGATTAATGGGAATAAAGCCATCCAGTAAAGCGTAGGGGAGTTTTATTTCACGTTGTTTTCCAGAAACGTCAAGCAATAAGTGGGTAATAAGTTGCAGAGGAATATCATCATAGATCTTTCTAAAGACTTGTAAATTTAAATGGTCAGATTTGTTAGCTGTTTTACTCTTGCCAGTATCACTTGATTTCAGCCAAAGCTGTTTATTTTTGATAATGGGGGCGTTAATAATCTTGCCTAATACACTAACAGTCATAAGGCCCGTGTGTTTTGGGATGGTTAAGCTGTCGGGTATTTGTTGCCAATAAAAATTACCCTGAATATGATAAGTTCCAACAGCAAGTTTAATGGCTGGTACATTGTTATGCTTGATCACTATAGCAGGTTTATTGTTTACCCTAACATTTTGTGGCCAGATCTTGGCACTGCCTGGGAGCGTTATATAACTTTCGGTATAAATTTGCCAATAGCTATTAAAATGTCCCTGCTGCTTGTGTAAATCTAATATGAGTTTACTTGGCCATGCACAGGTTTTCTTTTGGTATTTATTATAAAAAAAAGGACAATCATATTGAGGGGAGTCATCTAACACCCAGTTTACCCATGGTTCTAATGGTTTTGGGATGGAGAGTGGTTTTGCGTAGGCAGGAGCAAGGGTGATACAAAAAAACAGTAAGATTAAACGCAGCATTATAAATCCCTCATAAAATCACATTGATATTGAATTCTATAACTAATCTATACGAGGAGTAACTATTTTTTAATAATTAGGTTGGCAGTAAGGGAGCTGGAAATAAATAATCGTCCGATATTGGGTAGGATTTTTGTTTGTCTTTAGCGGTGTCGTAACGGGCGCGTAGCAAGCTACGTAACTGTTACGACACCGCTAAAGACGGACAAAAAGACCAACAAGATTGGATGATTATTTTTTTCCATCTCCCTAATGAAGCAGTGCTACCAAAAAAGCGCAGCACTACAGGGTTAATATTTGGGAAGAATTTAGGACTGGTGTTTTTCTTCGATCATTTGATCAATTAATTTCATAACACTATCACTGGCAAGCTCTGATTTTTCCATATTAGCAATAATGTTATTAAGGATTTCAGCATCGTCAATCCAGTTTTGTCGAGAAAATTGATAGGCTTGTTGGGTAAAGTTGTGCACTTCCTGATGGGGGGGTGCTAGTTGGGAATAAGCATGGGTATGGTTAAATTGTTGATGACCAATACCTTCGTAATACCATTTACCTAAGCGACAATTATGGTTATCAACATTAATAGCATCTGCATTAGAGCTTTGTTGTTCAGCTTCAATAGCGATATAGCCATTTTGTTTGTAAATGATATGGTCTAATTTAGTTAATAGTCCAAATGATTTGTCTTTAGCATAGGAGATATAGCTAATAGATTCTTTAGCTGAACTAGAAAGGTTGGCAAATTGGCCTTTAAATGAGTTTACTTGTTCCATAATATCTTGTGATAAATCGGCAGATGCACTAGCTTTAGTATGCATTTGATTAACACGCTTATTAAAAGACTCAAGGGTACGTGATACTTCTAAGGCTGCATTTTTAGTATGCTCAGAAAGGTTTTTAACTTCTTCGGCAACCACTGCAAAACCACGCCCGTGCTCGCCGGCTCTGGCTGCCTCAATGGAAGCATTTAAAGCGAGTAGATTGGTTTGGTCTGCAATGCCAGTAATCATAGATAAAGAGTCCGTTACCTTGCGACTGTCATCAATTAAAGCAGTAATAACTTCGGAAACAGAATGAATCGTGTCATTAATATTAGTAAGAGAGTTGCTAATTGTATCAACAGTAGAGAGGCTGGCATCAGCACTTTCCCCAGTTTCATTAGCTATATCTTCAACCTTTTGCATTTGGTGGGTAATGTCAATAAGGTCACTTTGATTGGCTTTTAAATTGACGAGTAAATTTGAAGTGTTAAGTGTGTGCAGGCCAGCAGACAATTTATTTTTTGTCATTAAAGTTTCATTTGTAGCCATCAAATGTAATGCATTATTAATATTAGTGGCGGACTGCTTAAGCAGGCCCGGAAATCCGTCAGCTAGAATATAGCGCTCATGGTTACCTTGTGCGGCATGAGAAAAAGCAGCATTAACTTCTTTAAAATAAGACTCAATGATATCTAATGTTTCATTTAGCTCCCAAGCAACTTTACCTAATTCCCCTAGCCCTTTAGTGTTGGTAATTCGATGGTAAAGCTCGCCATCATTGGTTTTCAAGAGTACTCTTTGAATTCGCTCAAGTACATATAGGTTTCTTTTTGCAGTTGAGTATATGAACAGCGAAATGGCTATTAAAATAAGACATTGAAGCAAGACTAGCCAAGAGAAGCCGCTTAAGTAATATTGAGTTGCAAAGAGAGACAGACTGAGAAAAATAATGGTGCTGACAGCATAAATTACTTTTGACTTCAAAAAGGGGATATTTGCATTCTGGTTTTTTGGGGAAGACATGGTTAAATCCCTTGAGGCTTATAAAGGTCTAAGACAAGTTTATTATAATTTTTGGCACCTGTTGATTGTACGACATCAGTTAAATAGGCTATAGATTTACTAGGTGCATCTTTAGTAGAGGAGCGTTTTTCTATGGCTAGCATTTCTTTATAGATAGGAATCAAAATATTTAATGCTGATTCAGGTGGTTTGCGCCGAACAGAATAGTACCCTATTAAGGTACCATTTTTATCATAATCAGGTGTAATATTAGCAAAGACCCAATAAAAGCCACCATCAGCACAGAGATTTTTTGCAAAACCAAAAAATTCATCACCAGCTTTAAGTGTATCCCACATAAAGCGAAACACGCCACGTGGCATATCAGGGTGGCGAATTATATTATGCTGTACACCTAATAGGTCCGACTCAGGGAAGCCGCAGATATCCATAAAAATCCGGTTTGCGTAGGTGATACGACCAGCCTTATCGGTCTTGGAGACAATAAAGTCATTTTCGCTAAGTTTTCTTTCGTGATGCGTAGGCGTGATAGATTGTTTCATATATTTACTCTATATAGAGCGATGCATTGAAATCATAGTGTAAGGTTAACCCATTTAACATATCGGCTGAAGCCATAAATCTTTAATTGTGGGGAAGTTAAAAGAAAATAAAATAAAATGTTGACGGTAGATAGTGTGGATGTATAATAGCCAGCTCTTCACCGCTAACGCAATGAAGGGCGAAGTTTTAGGAAAGATGCGGAATGCTTTTTAGATTCCTTTATTTGATGTCTTTCCTGTTGACTGGTTTGTTCGGACGGGGTTGATCAGTTTGTATTTTGATCGTCGTGCTTTCGGATGAAACGAGCCGAAAGAAACTTTGAAATAAAATCTTGACTCGTTAGTGACTTCGGTTATAATGGTCAGCTCT
>CAZXJK010000157.1:0-6800 GCA_964640895.1 uncultured Methylomonas sp. | reverse complement strand
GCAACCGATGAGAAAGGCGTATCGGATTATTTAGTTGAGCAATTAAAATCAGGTGATATTAAATTTGCTGCAGAAGATATTGATGCACCAGAAAATCATCCACGTAACTTATTTGTCTGGCGTGCAAACTTAATTGGTTCTAGTGCCAAAGGTCATGAATACTTCCTTAAACATTTGCTGGGCGCACAAAATGGTGTCATGCAAGACGTGCTTCCTGAAGCGGAAGGTCAGGAAATTAAATGGCATAAAGATGCACCGATTGCTAAGTTAGATTTAATGGTTGATATTAACTTCCGTTTAAATTCAACAGGTGCTTATTCAGACATCGTTTTACCGACAGCTACTTGGTATGAGAAAAATGATTTGAATACCACTGATATGCACCCTTTCATCCATCCATTAACCCAAGCGGTTGATCCAGGTTGGGAGTCACGTTCTGATTGGCAAATCTTTAAAACATTAGCTAAATCATTCTCTGAATTATCAGAGAAACATTTAGCTAAACAAAAAGATGTGGTTGCACTGCCTCTTCTTCATGATACGCCTGCGGAGCTTGCTCAAGCAATGGATGTTAAAGATTGGAAACGTGGCGAATGTGAGGCCATTCCAGGTAAAACAATGCCTCTATTCAAAGTGGTTGAACGTGATTTTGTTAATACTTATAAAAAATACACTGCTTTAGGGCCGCTACTTCCTAAGCAGGGTAATAATATTAAAGGTATTGATTGGGAGACAGAGAAAGAATACGAGCATCTAAAAGCCATTAACTATACTATTAAAGAAGAAGGTATTACCAAAGGTATGCCATCTTTAGAAGATGATATTAGTGTTTGTGAAACAATTCTGGCATTAGCACCTGAAACCAATGGTGAAGTGGCCGTTAGATCATGGAAAGCATTAGGCAAGAAAACAGGGGTAGACCATACTCACCTAGCTTTGTCTCGTGAAGATGAAAAAATCACTTTCCGTGATATTAAAGCGCAACCGCGCAAGATTATTACTGCGCCAACATGGAGTGGTATTGAGTCTGAACACGTCAGTTATAATGCTTGTTATACCAATATTCATGAACATATTCCGTTCCGTACATTAACAGGGCGTGCTCAGTTCTATCAAGATCACCAGTGGATGCGTGATTTTGGGGAAGCGTTCTGTTGCTACAAACCTGCGGTTGATATGTTATCAACCAAAGAAATGATGGAAAAAATTGGTGATAAACCTCATCTAAAACTAAACTGGATTACCCCTCATAGTAAATGGGGAATACACAGTACTTATCAAGACAATCTTCGTATGTTGACACTGTCTCGTGGTGGTCCGCATCTATGGATTTCTGAAACAGATGCTGAAAAAGTGGGACTGGAAGATAACGACTGGGTAGAAGCGCTTAATATCAATGGGGCAACCATTGCTCGAGTGGTTATCAGTCAACGTATTCCTGATGGTATGGCGATGATGTATCACGCCCAAGAGAAAAACATTAATACTCCTGGCTCTAACACCACAGGCAAACGCGGTGGTATTTTAAACAGTGTGACGCGTATTACTGTTAAACCCACCCATATGATTGGAGGTTATGCACAATTGAGTTACGGTTTTAACTATTATGGAACCATTGGCTCACAACGTGATGAATACGTTATCTTGCATAAAATAGATGATCAGGATATTCAGTGGCTGGAAGAACCATTAACCGCAGCTAAAGAAAAACAGCTGAATCCAGAAGGTGTGCCGCAAGCCCCTTATTATGAGCCTGAGAAAGAGTAATGCAATGGCAAGACGTGTTAGCCGATAAGTCTTTGCAGGATTTACCTTATAAAATAGAACTCAATGAACGTGGAAATATTGAAATGTCTCCAGCATCTTTTATGCATAGTCGTTTACAAGGAAAATTGGCGGCTATTTTAAGCAAAGAACTAGGTGGTGAGGTATTTACCGAGTTGGCTATTCAAACTCGTAAGGGGGTGAAAGTACCTGATATTGCTTGGGGAACTGACGCGTATTTTCAGCTTCATTGTGAAGATATTTGTGCCACGTCTGCGCCAGAATTATGTATTGAAATTCTGTCTCGCTCAAATACAATGCTTGAAATGCAAGAAAAAATTTCATTGTATTTAGAGTCGGGATCCATTGAAGTATGGTTAGTCGATCAACAGGGTTTGATACGATTTTTTAATGCTGAGGGGGAGCAAGTACAAAGTAGCTTTACCACAGCAATTACCACACTTAATTGATAACTCGTACTGTGAGCGGTTGTGATAGACCGCTGCCATAAAGTATAAAAATAGCTTAACCTTAATAAAAGGTGAAATAACAATGAAAGTAAGAGCAAATTTTTCACTGGTCATGAATCTCGATAAATGTATCGGGTGTCATACCTGTTCCGTGACCTGTAAAAATGTCTGGACGAATCGTAAAGGGATGGAATACGCTTGGTTTAATAATGTTGAAACGAAACCGGGTATTGGTTATCCAAAAAATTGGGAAGACCAAGAAAAATGGAATGGTGGTTGGGAATTACATGGCGGCAAACTGCAATTAAAGTCAGGGAATCGCCTTAGTATTCTAAAAAATATCTTCATGAATCCGAATATGCCGACGATTGATGATTATTACGAACCGTTTACCTACGATTATGCCACCCTGCAAAACAGCGAATTAGTGGAAGCAACGCCGACCGCAAGACCGCGTTCTTTAATTGATGGTCAGCGCATGGAAAAAATCGAATGGGGCCCGAATTGGGAAGATGATTTAGGCGGTAAGTTCAAACACCGTGGTCAGGACACTAATTTTTCCAATATGGAAAAACAAATCTACGGCGAGTTTGAACAAACTTTCCTCATGTATTTGCCACGTATGTGTAACCACTGTATCAACCCATCGTGTGTGGCTTCTTGCCCATCGGGTTCTTTATATAAACGTGAAGAAGACGGAATTGTTTTGGTTGATCAAGACAAATGTCGTAGCTGGCGTATGTGTATCAGCGCTTGTCCTTATAAGAAAATGTTCTATAACTGGGAATCAGGTAAGGCTGAAAAATGTACGGGTTGTTATCCACGGGTAGAGTCTGGTTTACCAACCGTGTGTTCGGAATCCTGTGTAGGCCGTATTCGTTATAACGGTGTGATGCTTTATGATGCAGATCGTATTGAAGAGCTCGCTTCAATTGAAAATGATCAGGACTTATATCAAGCACAATTGGATATTTTCTTAGATCCGAATGATCCAGAAGTGATTAAACAGGCCAAAGAAGATGGGATTCCTGAATCTTGGATGGAAGCGGCGCGTAACTCACCGATTCGTAAGTTGATTGTTGATTGGCAAGTGGCTTTTCCATTACATCCTGAATTCCGTACACTGCCAATGGTTTGGTATGTGCCACCACTATCGCCAGTGCAATCACAAATCGACCAAGGTAATTTATCCACGATGGCGGATGGTGTGATTCCTAGTATTGAAACCTTACGTTTACCGATGAAATACTTGGCAAATATGTTTACCGCTGGGGATGAAAAACCGATTGTAAAGGCATTGAAACGTATGATTGCCATGCGTAGTTTTTACCGTTCTTTAACCGTGGATAAGAAAACTGATTTATCCGTGTTAGAAGAAGTAGGACTAACAGAAGACCAAGTGCATGAAATGTATCGTTATATGGCGATTGCCAACTATGAAGATCGTTTTGTGATTCCGACCAGCCATGAAGAACTGCATCAGGAAGATTTCCATAGTTTCCAAGGGCAGAATGGTTTTAGCTTTGGTAATGACGGCTGTAGTATTAGTGATAATGCTTCGCTATTTCCTGATAAGCGTAAAAAGACCCATGATAACTTGGAGTTTGTGCGTTATCACCCCGCAGCAAAACGCTCTGATGGGGAAAAAGCATGACCCAAGTATATAAAGTCCTCGCGGTACTCTTAGAGTATCCGCGTCAGGAATTAGTGGATAATTGGGGTGAAATGCAACAACTTATTACGACATTACCTGATTTATCAGACGAAGATAAAAGCAGATTGGTTAACTTTATCACTTGGGCATCAGGCTTAACGCTGACCAAGCTTCAAGCGAAGTATGTCGATAGTTTTGATATGACAGCAGAAAACTCACTGTATTTGACTTATCATTTATTTGATGAGCAAGACAGAGAAAGAGGGCCTGCACTGATTCAATTATCCGAGTTGTATAAATCAACAGGTTTTGAAATTAGTGATGGCGAACTGCCTGATTATTTACCCTTGATTCTGGAATATGTTTCTACGATGGATGATGCTGCCAGTGCGCAAACTTTTTTAAAGCAAACCTCACAAGCGGCCGATATTATTGCCAGTAATCTTGAAAAGCACACAAGCCCATACGCTTCACTGGTTAGAATAGTGGAGAGTCATGGCCTTTTAGCAGATATTGCAGCATAGGTATAGCTATGAATTTAAGTAATTTATTATTTGGGATTTATCCTTATATCGCTCTGACTACTTTTTTGGTAGGCAGTTTGATTCGTTTTGATAGAGAACAATACACGTGGAAAGCGGATTCCAGCCAAATCTTTGAAAAAGAACAACTGCAAAAAGGCAGCATTCTGTTTCATATTGGCGTATTAGCTTTATTTATGGGGCATTTTGCAGGCCTAGTAACACCACATAGCTGGTTTTTAAGCCTGGGTGTTTCCGATATGATGCATCAGATTGTGGCTATTTCAGCAGGAGCCGCATTTGGTTCGTTATGCATGATGGGTGGGGTGATTCTATGGAAGCGCCGTATGTACCATCCACGTGTACGGGCGAATAGTCGTTTTATGGACCTATTTATTTTGAACTGGATTTTAGTGACATTAGGCGTTGGCTTATTAACAATTCCTGTTTCGATTTATCATGCTTTCAGTGGTGATACATCAGCTATGATTGCTTTAGCTGATTGGGCGCAGGCTACTTTGTCATTAAATGCTAATGCGGCACTATTAGATAATGTCGGTTTTATTTATAAGCTACATTTATTCTTAGGTATGTCAGTGTTTTTCTTATTTCCTTTTAGCCGTTTAGTACATGTTTGGAGTATGCCTTTAGGTTATATGTTTAGACCGTACCAAATTGTTAGAACTAAATTTGTTAAGAATCAGCCGTAAATAGTAAAGTATTACATTCCCGCACTTTGTGTGGGAATGCATGGTGCGATGCTCTGCATACACAAAGTATAGAATATTATATTAATTTCCATGCAAAGCATGGGAACTAGAGAGACTATAGTGGAATTTAAATATAAAGAACCCATTGCAAATTTTAGTGATGGTTTAGTGGTTTTAAAAACTTACCATGAAGATTTTATCGAGCATGGTCAGAACTTATTGCAATTGGTTGCAAATCTTAATGAACATGGCATGAATGAAGCGTATGCCAATGAATGTATAGCGACTTATTGCCATTATGATCATGCTACTTTTTTGCACCATCAAGATGAAGAACAAGGGCTATTTCCCTTATTAGTGGGTAGTTCGCCTTTAATAGATGGCATGATTGAACGCTTAATGCTGGATCATGAAGAGATTGAAGTGGCGTGGAAATTAATTGCTGAGCAGTTAAAGCAACCGGAAACCATTACTAATTTTGAAGCTTTACAGCAATCTACCATTGAATTTGAAAAATTATTGCGCGAACATTTAACGCGTGAAGATGAAGATTTTTCGCCACATGCACAGGCTATTTTAGATGATAAGCAAAGAGCGGCGGCAGGCGAAAAAATGGCAGATATGCGCCATTTAGTTGCTTAGGTTTTATTAGTACAGAGTGGTAAATCTGCTCTGTACGTAAAGTAAGTCAGTAAATATCTTACTAATACAGGGATGTAATCAATGCAGTTTAGTCGTAAATGCATTCTTAACCCTTATTTAGTCGAGACATTAGACACTTGGAAATAAATAAGCATCCAATATTTGGGCAGGATTTTTGTTTGTCATCAGTGCTGTAGCAATAGGCGCATAGCAGGCTACGTAACTGTTTCTACAGTACTGATGACGGACAAAAAAACTAGTAAAGATGGATGATTATGATTATTTGTTTCCAGGTGCCTTACATGAAAATCAAAAAAACTATCTCCAGTACTATCGCTATTCTTCTGTTTGCAGTACCTGTTTTTGCTAGTGAAAGTAATAGGCATCATTCCGCAGGACATGTAGAGCAAACAAATTTTGGGCCAGGTGATAGTTATTTGCACCGCATGTCGGTTGACCCTTCTGACTATCGCAAAGTGAAAGATATTAGTAAGTCAGCAACTGACCTACCTAAGCCCATCCAGAGAAAAAATAGTAAAAAAGTTGTTATAACCCTAGAAGCAACTGAAGTGATGGCTAATATTGCTCATGGTATTAATTATCACTACTGGACTTTTAACGACACTGTTCCTGGCCCCTTTTTAAGAGTGCGGCAAGGGGATACAGTTGAATTAAGTTTATTCAATGCAGAGGATAGCAGTCATAGTCACTCTATAGATTTACATGCGGTAACAGGCCCAGGTGGTGGTGCGGCAGTGACCCATGTGGAGCCAGGTGAATCAAAAGAATTGACCTTTAAAGCGACGACTCCTGGGCTATTTGTGTATCACTGTGCAGCAGGCAATGCCGCTACGCATATTGCTAATGGTATGTATGGTTTAATACTGGTTGAGCCAACTAAAGGTTTATCCAAAGTAGACCATGAGTTTTATGTGATGCAAGGTGAGCTGTATACGCATGGTAGTCTCGGTAAAAAAGGCTTTCAAGCCAGCAATTCTCAATTTAGGAATTTTCATATTTCTGGTATCGGAATATCTAG
>CAZXJK010000156.1:0-6846 GCA_964640895.1 uncultured Methylomonas sp. | reverse complement strand
TGACGGACAAAAAAACCAGTAAAGATGGATGATGTGTGTTTCCAGGTGCCTAAGTGCGGCTAAAGCGGCAGCTACGCGTAGTGATTATCTAATTGCTACGCGCATTCCAAGGCCGGTAATTACTATGGTGCCTTGTTAAGGCTAATACTTGTTTTGGTCATAGTAATCTTACGCTCTTTATATAAGGAGCCAATGGCTTGTTTAAAGACTTTTTTGCTGACTCCAAAGGCAGCATTAATAATCTCAGGAGAACTTTTATCTGACATCTCTAAATGACCGTCGTTCTCTTGTAGGCGTTGTATGATTTGTTCGGTTAAAGGCGCAATATGAGTGTAGCCCGATTTATTCAAACTTAAATCAATTTTTTTATCCTCACGTATTTTTTTAATATAGCCCGTGATTTTTTGGCCTTCTCTTAAGTCTTGAAACACTTCATTGTGATATAGAACTCCCCAGTAGTTTTCATTAACTACGGCTTTGTAGCCTAAATCAGTTTTGTTTGCAATGATTAAAGAGACTTGATCGCCTTCCTTTAAATAGTGTGCTTCATCAGAAAGGTAATGATTTAAATAGGTGGATGCGGCGATTCGGTTTTGCTCATCAAGATAAACACGTACTAAACAATAGCGGTTTTCATCTAATTCATAGTCCTGTTCTGCAAACGGAACCAGTAAATCTTTAGGCAAGCCCCAGTCTAAAAAGGCTCCTGCTTTACCTACGGAAATGACTTTTAACCAAGCAACCCCCCCCATTTGTACCAAAGGTTTTTTACGAGTGGCCAGTAATTCACCATCAGAGCCTGTGTAAATAAAAACCTTAAGCGTATCGCCTATTTGTGCATCTTTAGGAGCTTGTTTATCTGTTAATAATATTTCACCGTCACTACCATCATCAAGGTGCAACTGCATACCATTATACTTTTTAATTGTTAAGCTATTAAAGCGACCGATATCAACCATAATTAGAGTGTCTTATAATTTGTTATGTTCTTGTTTAAACGTATTTATATCTATAATGGGGCTAAAATCAGAAAAATCATCCTGACTAAATTGCGTGCCTAAAGCATAACTACGAAATTGACGTGGTGCAGTCATTAACCAATCTTTATAGGTAGCGATTAACTGAGTTTTATCAATATTGTTAACCGCTGCGGCAATTTGTTCACGGGTATCAAATTTTTGGTTTTCACGATCAATTTCTAACCAGTTGCGGTGGCTGCGTTTAGATAAGCTTTTATCTTTTTCCAGTAAACGCGTCATTAAGCCGGATTTATAAGCATCAAAATCAGCAATGCTCATACTCTCTAGCTGTGCAAGATAGCTATTGATAAAGGCTTGAAAGCGTTTTTCTATTTCAGGTGCGGAAATAACTGGGGATTGCAGAATAAAAATCATGCCCGGCACATCTTTAATAGGCATACCGGCAGCACCAAGATTGTAACCCAGTTGTTGTTGTGTACGTAAATCGGCAAAAAATGCGGTAGCAATGATGCGGCCTAGTAGTTGCGCTTCGGCTTGTGCCTGTATTGATTTGTTGGGTGCTTGGAAATACAGTGCTAAAGCAGCATCTTGGTTATCAATAGTCAATTTACGTGAACTTAAGCTGTTTTCTGGCAATTGAATAACCTGAGCAGCCGGCACATTGATAAGCTCTGGCTTGACAGCCAATTGTTGTTTAATAAAGTCGGCAATTTTCTGTGCTTCAATATCGGTAGTATTACCTTGTTGTAATAGGGTGACATGTACTTGCTGCAATAAAGCCTTGGCATGTGTTGCTAAATCTTGCCGGGTGATCGATGTTAACGCAGTTAATTTTTGTGCATTGGTCCAATGGCGTTCAACTAAAGAGCGTTTAAGTTCAGCAAGTACTTGCTGAAAAGGCTGCTGCTTTTGGGCATTGTGTAATTTTTGCTGATAACGATCTTTTAAAATGGCAAAACGATCTGCCGTTATTTCAGGCGCATTAATAGCAGAGATAATACGTTCTAATAATACGGGCTGTTGTTGATCGTAACCTGATAAGGAAATTGATAAGCCGCGTTCGGTAGGATAAATAGCATAATTTAAGCCCGCTAAGTGTGCAGGGTAGGCATAGCTATTGAGCTGTTTTTTTAACATGCCTGCAAATAACGAAGTCAATATGCCATTGCGTGGTGAGTTATTGGCAATCGGAGAGTGCAAAGCGATAAAGAGATTACTGCGTGGCACATTGAAGCTGGTATCGAGCTGGTGCCATAAGCTAATATTCTCAACTTGGTTGATAAGTTCTGGGTGCTTTTGTGCGTTATTATCAGCTTTCAAAGCAAGCTGTGTTGGAATAAAGGGGTTAGGTGTCGGTAGCTTCAATTCAGGGCTAATACTTGAACTTGACCAACGCTGGATTAATTCAGGAGAGATTTTATTAATAGTATAATCTACCTGATAATTTGCTTCGGTTTTATTGGTATTGATGTCTTTTGTATTCAATGCAATCAACACGCGTGCAGGTGTTAACTGATTAATCAATTGTTGAATAAGGGCAGGCTTGTATTGCTCCATAACATAAGGTGCCCGCAACACATCTGTGGTTGCATAATATTGTAAATTACGCGCTAAGCCCGTCACGGTACTACTGGCATTATTTTTTTCTTGATAGCGAAATTGTAACTGTGCCATTTGTTGTTGCTCACGAAATAGCCATTCTTGCACATCACTATTTTGCAAAATACGAATATATTGAAAGACGATATCAATCACATCATCAATATGCTCTAAGCCATTTTCGGTTAGGTTGATGCCTAAATAGAGACTGGATTCTTGGGCATTATTGCTAAAGCCTGAGGAAGCACTTAGTTCATCTGCCCAGCCTTTTTCTTTTAGCAATGCTAAAATACTGCCTTCCCCTTCATGACCTAGTAATGACTGAAAGTAAGCGGCTGGTTTGGCAAGATAAAGCGACTGTGTTTCAGGTAATGAGAAAATGAGGCTTAACTCGCGCTTTTCCTGTAGTGATTTAATATCTATTCTATGTGCCTGTTGCGCTGTAGATAGCATCGGTTCGCTAAATACTTGTTTCTGCGCCTGTTGATTAGGGATAGCAGAAAATTTCTCAGTGACCCATTTTTTCAATACTGGCAATGGCTCATTGGCAAGTACCACTAAGCTCATTAAGTTTGCTGAGTAATGTTGCTGGTAAAAGCTTAATAAATCATCGCGTATTAACTTATTGTCACGATCAGCTAGTGTCTCTAAGCTGCCGACACTGAATTTTGCATAAGGACTGGCAGGGTTGAATGCTTGTTGAATGGCAGCGTGAAAACGACGACTTTCTGTTTTAATTTTGCCTAAATATTCTGAATTAACCGCATTTTTTTCCCGTTCCACAAATTCAGGGTTAAACAGTGGCGCAGTAAAGAATTGGCTAAAGCGATCTAGCATTGGCTCTAATGACGCATTTTCAATATCAAAAAAGTAATTGGTGTGTTCTTTAGCGGTAAAGGCATTTCTAGAACCACCGTGTTGTGCACTAAAAGCCTGATATTCATCAGGGTCAGGGTATTTTTCGGTACCTAAAAATAGCATATGCTCTAGAAAATGCGCTAAACCGGCACGATCTTCTGGGTCACTAGCACTACCAATAAAGACATCTAATGAAGCGGCTGCTTTTTTGGTATCGGGGTCAGAAATAATCAGCACTTTTAATTGATTGTCGAGTGTAAAAGCTTGATATTGACGATTATCGTTTTGGCTTTGAATAATTTCGGTTGCTTTCATATTTGAGGTGGTAGTGCAAGCACTCGCTAAAAGTGCGGGCACGAGAATAAATAGTTTGAACGATAAATACATGTCTATATTAATTTTATTTTGCTGAAACCGCCGTGAGGGGTACGTAAGTTAGTCACCTGTCCTTGGTAAATTCTAGCGCAAACAGCAAGAATTGTGTCTCGATAAACAAATAACCGGAAATCAGTTTTAAATTTCTTAGCATCAGTGGTGAGTGTGAGCGAAGGCTTGATGAATTGTTGAACCAAAGTAGTTTCGGTATCAAGGGAGCTAAATTTCCCTTTAGTTAATTTATTGCCGATATAAACACCACGACTAGCATAGCCTGTTGTGGGTTTAAAGACCCAATTTTTGCGTTCAGGCCATAAATGTTCTGCATTGAAAGTATGCAAGTTGAATGTATTAGGGAGTGCTTTTTGTAAATCCAAGGCCGCTTTGGGGGCTAATACATCCTGTAATATCTCTGATTGCGTCCAGTTGACCATGCGCTGTTTATCCGCCAGCAGTCCATAAACTCGCGGGTTAGGTGTTAAGCAGACCGATTGTTGCTGCCATGCTGTTGCAATATGTTGCATTTCAGGAGTGTTTAAATAAAAATCACAATGGCGATTGTAAATTAAGTCAATGTGTTGGTTTTGGTGGTATAAACCTTGATCTTGGTGCTCAATTTCACTTGGGTCGATAATAACCACTTTAATGCCTGCTTGCGTAAATAGCTGTGCAATCTGTTGCATTTCTGGGTAAAGAAATTGTTCTTTGGGATTGCTATCGACTATGGCAATTAATTTAGGTTTTACGCTCTTATTTTGACTGAAAAGTTGGAATTCCTGGATAAAGGTGGCTAATAATTTATCCGCTATTTTGGTGGGGAATTGTTGCGCGTTGGTATGATAACTTTGACAAGCAAACCACAAACCGCCAGCATTGGTATTGACCTCTATCAATTTAACTTGTTGTTCGGCAGTAATATGAAAGTCATAGCCCATTAAGACCGAATAATGCTTAGCATTCACTTGTGCATTAGTGGGGAGTTCTGTTAATAATGAGGTGGTGTAATCGTGGCTCTCAGTCAGGGATTGTAAATTTCTTACCACGCTGATCATTTGCTTTAATGCGTGTCGAGGTAAGTTAACCGTATAGGGGCTAATGCCGATTTGTATATTTTCCATAATTCGGCATATTTTACATGTTTAAGCCTTAATAAAAAACATTTAGAATTTAATCAGTGTAGGCTTGTCTTTTATGATGTGATAAAGATTAGAGGCAGGTGCACTATCTGTCACTTAATAGAAAAATTGGCTGATGGAGGATAGCAAGCATTAAGTGGTCGCTCAAACCTATATTTTAATGAATGTCACTCACTACTAATCTATAATAGTATGAAATTTAAGGTATTTTGGTTTGTATTTAGTCGTCGGTATTGCTCTAACCAACTACCTTATAAAGCTGTATAAAAATAACAATAAATGAGTTTTTTGGATATAACGGATTTTTATGAATAAGCAAACAATCAGGCAAGTCGTCTTAGATACAGAAACAACGGGCTTAAATCATAAAGAAGGGCATCGCATCATTGAAATTGGCTGTGTGGAATTGGTCAATCGGCGCTTAACAGATCGACAGTTTCATATGTACATTAATCCTCAGCGCTTGGTTGATGAGGGTGCAATGGAAGTACATGGGATAACTAATGAGTTTTTACAAGATAAGCCTTTATTCAAAGATATTGCCCAAGATTTTGTAGACTTTATTCAAGGTGCGGAGCTTGTTATCCATAATGCACCATTTGATGTGGGCTTTATGGATTCTGAGTTTGGCCGGCTTAAGCCAGAAGCTAAGCGTACTACGGAAATGTGTGCGGTATTTGATAGCTTGGTTTACGCGCGAAAAAAACATCCTGGACAACGAAATAGCTTGGATGCTTTATGTAAACGCTATGGTATAGATAATAGTCATCGAGACCTACATGGTGCTTTACTTGATGCCGAGATTTTATCTGAAGTCTATTTGTTAATGACTGGCGAGCAGCTATCATTGCTTGACGACGATGATACCGTGGGTGAGGAGTTAACTCAGGAAGTAGTGCAAAAAATAAACAGTGATAGAGCGCCATTAAAAATTATTCAATGTTCTGCTATGGAGCTAGAAGAGCATCAGAAAACCTTGGCGATGTTGGAAGAATCAAGTGGAACCTGCTTATGGAATCAGTAAACTTACAAGCATTATGGGAGGCTAATTTTCCTAGTATGGTTAAAGCAGCTGAAGCAGGGCTTAATAGCATCGGCTAAATTAGTAGAATTACCAGCAGGGCAGCAAGTGTTTTACCCAGGAGCCGCCTGTGAACAATACCTAATATTATTGAGGATTATTATGGCAGCAACCCCATCTAATATGATGCCTTTGGGCACAATCGCCCCTGATTTCAATTTACCCGATACCATATCGGGAAAGCGTAAAAAACTAGCAGAACTACAAGGAGAGCAAGGTACTATTGTTATGTTTATTTGTAATCATTGTCCTTATGTTATCCA
Source organism: uncultured Methylomonas sp. (assembly GCA_964640895.1). Taxonomy (GTDB): domain Bacteria; phylum Pseudomonadota; class Gammaproteobacteria; order Methylococcales; family Methylomonadaceae; genus Methyloprofundus. The sequence goes on along the minus strand of CAZXJK010000156.1, from coordinate 554 downwards.
TATTAAAGAACAATTAATTGCTATTGCCAGTCAATATGCAGCAAAGGGTATTAATACTATTGCGATTAGTGCTAATGATGTTGTCAATTACCCGCAAGATGCGCCAGATAAAATGCAGGCATTAATGAACGAGTGGGGTAATCCTTTTGCTGCTTATTTATATGACGAGACTCAGGAAGTAGCTAAAGCCTATTTAGCCGCTTGTACGCCAGATTTTTATGTATTTGATCGAGATATGGCTTGTGTGTATCGTGGTCGTTTAGATGCTGCAACACCTAAAAATGATATGCCTTTAACGGGTGCAGAGTTACGTAATGCGTTAGATGCATTATTAGCAAACAAGAAAATGACTCAGGAGCAAATTCCGAGTATAGGCTGTAATATTAAATGGAAAAGTGAGTAATCTAATTCCGCTATTCTTTTTTGGTGGTGTATTTAGGTCTATTAGTCGGCACTTTGTAGGCCAGAAAAGTCAAGACCTTCAGAAGCCAAAATAACAGATTTAAGACACTACCTAATTTCCAAGTTCCATAAACCTCAGCACATACTCTCCC
>CAZXJK010000155.1:0-6894 GCA_964640895.1 uncultured Methylomonas sp. | reverse complement strand
TAAGCCTAATAAGGAATAAAAAATGACTATTATCGCGCACCCCTACCCCATAAAATAACTTCTACTGTCCCTAAAATAATGGAAACATCCAAAAATAGGCTATAATTTTTTACATAATATAAATCATACTGCAATTTACTAATGGTATCTTGTTCATTCGCCCCGTATGGATAACAAAGCTGAGCCCAACCAGTAATACCAGGCTTCACTCGGTGCCTTTCTGCATAAAAAGGAATTCTTTCCTCAAAGCCTTCCACAAATTCAGGGCGTTCAGGCCTTGGCCCTACAAAACTCATCTCGCCTTTTAAGACATTAAATATTTGTGGTAGTTCATCAATTCTACATTTACGAATAAACCTGCCTACTCGCGTTACTCGATTATCATTTTTTTGCGCCCATTGTGCACCATTTTTTTCGGCATCGGTACGCATGCTACGAAATTTCATCACTGCAAAATTTTGATTTCCTTCCCCAACTCGAATTTGCCGATACAGTATTGGAGCTTTCAGACCACTTTCCAGCATAATAGCAAAGGCTGTTAACAACATAAATGGCCAAGCTACAAGCAATAAACCAAGACTAGCAAGAATATCTACACCTCGTTTACCTACTGACTTAAAAGTACTGAAGTCAAAACCATCTGAAAAAATAACCCAACTTAAAGTAAGGCTGTCTAAAAAAATCAAGCCCTGCTCTCGCTCATAAAAACTTAACAAGTCCATTATTTGTACGCCAGTTGCCTTACAATCCAAGAGATCAGCAAGCGGCATTGCCCGGCGCCTATCATCTAAAGCAATAACAATTTCGTCGATATTATATTCATCCACTATTTGGTGCAGGCCTGCCGAACTATCAATAATTAAGCTCTCATCAACAATACTAGCCTCGCTGCCCACTTTCACAAAACCAGAAATAACAAATCCTTTATGGATATACCTATTATTTATCTCCGTCAATTGCTTCGCTTTCTTTCCAGCACCTAATATTAATACCCGCCGACGTAATTTATCATGACTAACAAAGCGATAAAAAAAGTAACGACTTAACATCATTCCCAAAAAAGCAAACACCATCGCATAAATAAAAACACTACGTGCAATGGAATATTTAGGGAATAGATAATAAATACTAAGAATAACAGCAGTACCCAAAGCAAAACTCACACAAACGCGCAAGGCTAAATTGTAATCATCCCAATCAAGACTGCGCCTGTACAAGCCTAGCCCTACACACATAATACTTAAGGTAACTGAAAAAATAATGCTGGCTTCAACGATATCTTTATTGGTATACCACGAAGCGACGTTAATAAAGCGTACATCACTTCCTAAATACATTGCCAAATAAAATATTAACCACTCTGCTATGATCAACCACAAATATGCGCGAGAAATATAATGTTTAAAAATCCTAATCATGGGGTGTCTCTATTCATAATTCTATTTTCTGCTTTAAAACAGGGCACTAATATAAGCCTTTACTAATCAATAGTTTTTTAACATGCTCAATAGGGATGGCATAAGTAATACCACTCGGCTTAGATAATACATTCTCTTTCGATTCTTTAACAAATACCTTATTAATAACACCAATGACTTCTGCTGTTTCTACGTCATATAGTGGACTACCACTATTCCCAGGGTAAGCCGTTGCATCTAGCTGATACACATGAAAAGGATCACGTAGGCGACCGATTAGATTAGAGTCAAGCTTAGTCGAATTATAGGCTGGAATAGCCACAGGGCTTATCGCAGAAACGATTCCTCGGTGGGTGACAGGGTACAGCCCTAAAATCATGCCTATCGGGTACCCTGTAAAAGCATATAACTTACCCTCTCGCACTTTCCTGGTTGCCAGCTTTAACGCAGGCAAACGCCCTTTAATCAACTTTAAAATAGCAATATCATGTGTTTCATCAATTACAATTTTATCAACATATGCTAGCTTAGGTTTATTATTTTGCGTCACATAGATAGCCCACTTTTCTAGTTTTCCAGATTCTAGTGGCTTTGCTACTACATGAGCATTGGTAACAATATATTGACCATTTGCGACAACAAACCCAGTTCCTAAAAATAAATTTTGGGGGCTCCTAGTCGGCATAAATGTGCCAATACCAACAATACTTGGCTTAATTTTTAGCACAGTATCTGGCAAAGGCTCAGCCTTAAGACTAGTCACCGTAAAGATTAAACAAGCCCAAAAAATAAGAAAAAGTACTCTAAACCGCTGCATTATTCTCTCCATTCCAATTCTTTTGTTCCTTATCTATTTATAATTATACACAGAAGCATAGCAAAACTGTTGACAAGTGCCATACTCATACGACTCTTTAAATGAATTCTTATTCGTTTGCTTAACCTAAACTAGTAACAATGATACTATAAACACTACAAAAAATGTTAATGGCAATACTCAGCTGCTTGCCTAGAACAAGCCTTTCGAGTGACTTTACATTTAAAACCATAGCAGACTATACTACACTAACACGCATCATCCGCACCTTCTAGTTAATGAAGTCAGGCCAGGAAGGCGCTATTTTTGGCAACTTTATAATATAACCCCTTTAAGACCTATAAGATAGATATGACTAATTCTAGTAAAAAATCCAGCAATGTAGTTTGGCATCAAGCAACTGTTAATAGAAAACGCAGAGAAGAGAAAAACCAACATAAATCAGCCGTGCTTTGGTTTACTGGCCTATCAGGTTCTGGTAAATCAACCTTAGCTCATGCAGTAGAGGAACAATTATTCCAATTAGGGCTCAACACCTTCGTTTTAGATGGTGATAATGTCCGCCATGGACTCAATAAGGATCTTGGCTTTAATGACCAAGATCGCAAAGAAAATATTCGTCGCATTAGTGAAAGTGCCAAACTCATGCTTGAAGCTGGCATTATTACACTTACCGCATTTATATCGCCATTCAAAGATGAACGCGCCATGGCTAGGTCTCTCATGCCGCACAATGACTTCTTAGAAATTCACTGTTATTGTCCACTAGAAGTCTGTGAAAAGAGAGATGTAAAGGGTTTGTATAAAAGAGCGCGCAATGGTGAAATTAAAGACTTTACTGGCATTTCATCACCGTATGAAGCTCCACTTAACCCGGAATTAAGAATTGACACCTACTCTCTTACGCTCGAAGAAAGCATACAGCAGGTGATAGAATTATTGCAAGTTAGACATATATTACCAAGTACCTAAAGAAAAATAATGAATTACGATATCTTTAATGGTGATGCTGATGGTATCTGCGCACTTATCCAGCTTCGCCTCGCTTCGCCTATTGAATCAACACTCATTACTGGCATAAAAAGAGACATCCAATTACTAAAAAAAATTAATGCTCAATCAGGAGATCAGTTGACGGTTTTGGATATATCTATGCAAAAAAACACCGAACAAGTTAGCTATTTTTTAAATAAGGGGGTCAGTATTTTTTATGCTGACCATCACCAAGCTGGCACAATTCCTCAGCACCCAAATTTAACTGCACTAATAGATACCCATTCCGATACTTGCACTAGCTTAATTATCAACCAACACCTTAAAGGCCAATACCCACTTTGGGCAATTACTGCCGCCTTTGGTGATAATTTATTTACTAGCGCGGAAAAACTAGCCCGCACACTTAGCATAAACCCTGACTCATTAAGTATCTTAAAAAATTTGGGGATTTATATTAACTATAATGGTTATGGCAGCTGCCTAAAGGATCTACATTTTACACCTGAGCAACTCTATCAAGAAATGGCAGCCTACAGCTCACCATTTGACTTTATAGATGACAAGCAACTCACTTTTAACAAACTAGAAAGTGGTTACTTAGAAGATATGCAGAGTGCAACGCAAATTCAAGCAGAGTATACCGATGCTAATATTGCCGTTTTTATACTACCGGATCAGGCTTGGGCGCGCCGTGTAAGCGGTGTTTTTAGTAATGATTTGGCCAATCAATTTCCTGATAGAGCACACGCAGTCGTTACCCATACGCCTGTAGGTGGTTATCAAATTAGCGTAAGAGCCCCACTTAATAACAAAGTTAAAGCAGATGAACTATGCGCATCATTTGCAACAGGTGGTGGACGCAAAGCGGCAGCAGGTATTAACCACTTACCCAAATCCGAGCTAGCGACATTTATTTCTAGATTTAACGAAACCTATCATTAGTTACAAAAAGCGTTACCAAAGGCGCCCCAACACTGATTCTACGTCGTCGCCAATGCAACTCCTGCCTTGCAAAAAATCAAAAAAAACAAAGGGGTAAATATAATAGCTCCCATGCTATCACCTAACCACCAATTTAGAATGGCTAGCAAAATATCTTCCGCTTGTACCAAATCAAGTAAATACAAAGCTAAAATATTTAATATTGAAGAAATAAAAGTAGCCGCTACCCCTGCGAGTAAAAAAAATCGTAGTATTTCTTTCAACTCAATAAGTGGGTTGGGGTAGTTTGTATAACGCCGCACTAAACAAGCTCCCAGCCATGCCCGCAAAACCCCATTTAATGCCATCAAACCTATAACCCACAAGGTATCAGGTGTCATTTCTAATATCGAAATATCATAAATGGCAAATTTAACCCCAATATCGCCTAAGAAAACCCCAGGAAGCACTCGATTACCCCATAGCAACACGGCACCTAAACCGATTCCCACAGGTGGCCAAATTGTACCTGGAAAATTAGCAGGGCTCACCAAAGGCATAGCCAATTTACCTGCATAATAAAATAAAATGGCAGTGACTATGATTTTGAGAGGCGTGTCTAATTTACTTGTTTGCAACAACATGAACACATATAGACTTGAAATAATAATGGATAGACAAATATTTATAACAGAAACAATTTTTAAATGCTGGTTATTTTAAATCAAGACATGACTAAACAGGGTTTGCATAGGTAAAATACTCGTTTTCATTTAATTAACAATATAAAGATACATGCGTACCTCACAATTCCCACTTAGTACCGTTAAAGAATCACCTGCCGATGCAGAAATTGCCAGCCACAAATTAATGATTCGGGCTGGCCTTATTCGCAAACTAGCCTCAGGCTTATACACTTGGCTTCCCCTAGGTTTGCGTGTACTTCGTAAAGTGGAACAAATCACACGCCAAGAAATGGAAAAAGCAGGTGCACTAGAAGTCTTAATGCCAGCACTACAACCTGCAGAATTATGGAAAGAAACTGGGCGCTGGGAACAATACGGACCTGAATTAGCTCGTTTGACTGATCGCCATGACCGTCAATTTTGCTTAGGCCCTACACATGAGGAAATTATCACTGACTTAGCGCGTAACGAATTAAAAAGTTACAAACAACTTCCCATTACTTATTATCAAGTTCAAACTAAATTCCGTGATGAAATACGACCTCGTTTTGGCATTATGCGTTCACGTGAATTCCTGATGAAAGATGCTTACTCGTTCCATTTAAGTAACGAGTCCTTGCAAGAAACTTATGATGTCATGTTTCAAGCCTATACCAATATATTTACCAGATTAGGGCTAAATTTTCGCCCTGTTATTGCTGATTCTGGCTCAATTGGGGGTGCAATATCGCATGAATTTCATGTACTTGCCGATGCAGGGGAAGATGCCATAGCTATCGCTTCAGGCAGTGATTACGCAGCTAATGTCGAAACAGCAGAAGCTGTTATGCCGACTGATCCACGAGCTCCAGCAAGCCAAGAATTGAGCTTAACTAACACGCCAAATCAGCATAGCATTACTGATCTCAGTGAATTTTTAAACATCTCGGCTCAACAATGCCTGAAAACCTTAATTGTCAAAGGCGAAGCAGACACGCTTATTGCCTTATTACTACGCGGTGATCATGAGCTTAATGATATTAAAGCCGAGAAAATTGAAGGTGTTTTAACACCATTAGAGTTTGCTAGTGATGCCGAAGTACTGGCTGCATGCAAATGCCAGCCAGGCTCAATTGGCCCAATCGGTTTGGAAATCAAAATCATAGCTGATCGTAGCGTAACCAATTTAGCTAACTTTGTTTGCGGTGCCAATCAAAATGGCAAACACTATACAGGCACCAACTGGGAGCGTGATTTACCATTACCGACTGAAATAGCAGATATACGTTCAGTTGTACCAGGTGATGCAAGTCCTGATGGCCAAGGTACTTTAAGTATTGTGCGTGGTATTGAGGTAGGGCATATATTTCAACTAGGCACTAAATACAGTGAAGCCATGAAAGCCAGTGTGATCAATGAAGCAGGTAAAAGTGAAACGTTAACCATGGGTTGTTATGGCATTGGAATCTCTCGTGCAGTTGCTGCCGCTGTAGAACAAAACCATGATGAAAACGGCATTATCTGGCCAGCAACAATAGCCCCCTTTCAAGTGGCTTTATGCCCTATGAATATGCATAAATCAGAGCGCTTACGTACAGCGGCCAACAAACTATACCAAGAATTATTAGATGCCGGACTAGAAGTACTATTTGATGACCGGAAAGTACGTGCAGGTTTTATGTTCTCTGATATGGAGCTTATCGGCATCCCGCACCGTATTGTTATTGGTGATAGAGGTTTGGACAATAGCACCGTTGAATATCGCGCACGTACAGACAGTGATAACCAAGAAATAGCACTCGAAAGCATTGTGACTTTTATCAAAGACAAGCTTAATTAAAACAACAATTTAATGTAGGGTAAGGGACGAGGATTTAATAATACCCGAAAGTATGGCGCAGGATTTTGGCTGCACAGCCATGTTAGAAGCACAGGCGCATAGCAGGCTATACAACTGTTTTTCTAGCGCGGCTGTGCAGTCAAAAGACAAGTCAGACTCGGATATTATTGAATTCTCGCTCCTAAGGCACCTGGAAACAAATAATCATCCATCTTTACTAGTTTTTTTGTCCGTCAT
>CAZXJK010000154.1:0-7022 GCA_964640895.1 uncultured Methylomonas sp. | reverse complement strand
GTCAATAAAAATATCGCTATTTTAGCAGATCCACACACTTTTAATCACACCCGTGCGCCATGACCTGTTTCTTGCATCACTGGTTCTAGATCATGACTGGCAAACAGGTTTGAAATAATGACTTGAAATAATTTTACGTTATCTACAATTAAAACCTTCATGGATGTAGGCTAATACTTGTGAAGAGGAGTGATAAGAGCTTGCGATAAGCTACTTAAAAGGAGGGGAGGGCATATCAAACGGTTATGGGGTGCGACAAGCGTTTGATGTGTTATTTGCAAAACTTAACGCAAAGAAATCGTTTCAGTACGTCCTTTGGTTTCAAAGTTTAGTTTTTCTTCGCAAGCTAACCAACCAATGGCACGTTGTACTTCGCTTTTGTTTAATTTAGTTGCAGTCGTTATTTTAGTTGCACTAGCAGGGCCGTTGGTATTTAAAAATTTCCAGATTTTTCCTGCAGTACTGCCGATTGAATCACTCATAGTTTGTTGCCTCATTAAAAAAATAAAAAATTAGGTATGCGGATGCTCAGGTAGAATTATATTAAGTTCTAAGGTTTCCTGTTCATCATCGCTGTCAAAATTAACCGAGACTGCATCTTGGTCAACTTTAATATATTTCTGAATCACGGCCAATAAGTCTTTCTGCAGCTCAGGTAAATATGATGGCTGATTTTGCATGTTTCTTTCATGAGCAATAAGAATTTGTAAGCGCTCTTTAGCAAGTGATGCTGTTTTGGGTTTAGATGTTTTAAAGTAATTAAGTAAGCTCATGGTTAGCTCCTAAACAGGCGACCGAATAGACCTTTCTTTTCTTCATCAATAAATCTATGTTCTACTTCTTCGCCCAGGTAACGTGCTACAACATCACTGTAGGCTTGCCCTGCAGTACTCTCTTCATCAAGTATCACAGGTGTGCCTGAGTTGGATGCATTCAATACTGATTCTGACTCAGGGATCACGCCAAGTAAGTGTAAAGATAGAATTTCTTGCACGTCCTCCACACTGAGCATAGCACCTAATTTAACGCGTTTTGGGTCATAGCGAGATAATAACAGGTATTCTTTGATGGGTTCTTCGCCTGTTTCAGCGCGCTTTGATTTACTTGCTAGAATGCCCAGCATGCGGTCAGAATCACGCACTGATGAGACTTCAGGGTTAGTGACCACAAAGGCATCATCAGCAAAATACATGGCTAAATTGGCACCACGCTCAATACCTGCAGGTGAATCACATACAATATATTTAAATGTTTTAGCGAGTTCTTCCAGAACTTTGCCAACACCTTCTTTAGTGAGTGCATCTTTATCACGAGTTTGTGAGGCGGGTAGGATAAATAATTGATGACAGCGTTTATCTTTAATCAGTGCCTGATTAAGCGTTGCTTCACCATTAATGACATTAACGAAATCATAAACAACACGACGTTCACAACCCATAATAAGATCTAAGTTGCGCAGACCTACATCAAAGTCGATAACAGCTGTTTTGTGTCCTTTTTTAGCAAGCCCCATGGCAATGGCTGCACTCGTAGTCGTTTTGCCAACGCCACCTTTGCCTGATGTAACAACTATAATTCTAGCCAATGGTAAATCTCCTAAATATTTTTGATAATTAAAGCTTGCTTGTTTAAATATATTTGTACTGGTGTTGCACGGACAGAATCATCAATATCTTCACTAACACGATAATTCCCGGCAATAGAGATTAATTCTGCTTGTAAATCTGAGCAAAAGATACGTACATTTTCATTGCCCAAGACACCTGCTAGTGCTCGTCCTCTGAGTGAGCCATACACATGAATGTTACCTTCAGCCATGATTTCCGCACCTGCACTGACTTGTGCTAAGACCACCAAATCACCTTTGGCGTAGACGCGTTGCCCAGAGCGAATGGGGTGTTCAATAGTCATTGTTTCAATGTTAGGGGGTGCTACGGCGGGTGCTGCTGGTAAGTCTTCTTTAACCACAGCAGGTTCTGCTTGAGTGACTGCCTTTGTTTCAGCATTATTATGCGATGCCATAACAGAGAGCATTAATTCTTTTGCCATGAGTTGTTGTGCAGGAGAGCCACCACGAATACCGATAGGGTGCATGCCTGCATTGCGAATTGCATCAACTAACAAGGCTAGATTTAGATCTTCATCCTGTATGGCTTGTAAGTCAATTAAGATAGCCGAGTTGGTAAAAAACTCTGGGGCTAATTGAATTTTGTCACGCAATTGTTGTGCAATGATATTAATATCTGCGATAAATATATTTATCGCAGGCACAGTAACAACACCACTTTTAAGTTCAAAAGCGGGGGCATTGGATGGGGTAAGTTGTGGCTCGGTAGACATTGGGCATCAAAAAAAAACTAGCTAAGGCTATGATTCTATCATTGCTTATTAAAAAAAAATACGTCACTCAAAAAAATAAATATTTTTGTCTTGGAAAAGTGTTTTTTTCTTAGCTTGGCAGTCAAAAAGTTACCCACATTGCTTGTGGGTAACTTTGTGTATAAGCTTGGGAAAAATAGCCCTAGCACTTTATTTTATACAAGTTTATTATGGACTTCTAAAAATATTAAATTTAGAGTTTTTTTTAAATTCAATTACTTATGAAACTTAAATTGACTAAAAAATATTATCCAATTTTTCATTCAGCTGTTAATTTTGCTTGTAGATAAAGATTAGCCAGGGTTTATGGTTTAATAAATTTTAGAGTCATACGATCACTTTCGCCAATCGCCATAAAATGATTTTTATTATCTTCACCGCCTCTTAAGGTGGGTGGTAATGACCAGACTCCATGTGGGTGATTATGCGAGTCTTTGGAGTTTGCATTGATTTCTGATTTTGCAACGAGCTTAAATCCTACTTGTTCTGCCAGCCAGATCACATAAGCTTCAGTAACATACCCAGAGATTGCAAAAGGATCCTGATCTGTTCCTGCGGGATTTCTATGCTCTACTACCCCTAAGATGCCGCCTGTTTTCAAAGCTTGGAACATGGCTTTAAAGACATAGTTTGCTTGGCTATAGCGCATCCAGTTATGTACATTTCGGAAAGTGAGCACCCGGTCGACTGAATTATCGGGTGCTATATCTAGGTATCTAGGTGGTTGCAAGGTGGTCGTAATGACCTCTGAATAGATAGCAGGTGTTGCAGCCATTTTTTGTTTAAATTTCTGCAGGCTATTAACAAAGTAGGGTGTCGATGCGTTTTCTGAAAAATGGGCTGCATAGAGTGTGCCTGTGTCTTTTAGATAAGGTGCTAAAATTTCTGTGTACCATGCTTTATCACCAGGCCAAATTTCCACCACAGACATTGTTGGTTCCACTGCAAAGAAAGCAAGTGTTTGATCAGGGTGCCTATGGGTGTTCCTTGCTTGGTGCTCTGGCGAACGGTGTTGGCCTAGCATGCTGGCTTGTATGCTAGGCGGTGGTTGGCTACTAGTGCTAGCACACGCTGTCAGCATTATTGATAATAACAATAAATAATTTTTTTTCATATTACTGTGCCTTGTTAAAAAATTGGTAAAGGCTTAAACAGGCTAGGCCAATAAAAGCGACAAAGGTCCAGCCAGGAATGCTAAGCCCTAAAAAGGTCCACAGAACATCAGCACATTCCCCCGTGCCACTGATCATTAATTTTAAGGTTTCAGTTAAGGGGAAATTTTCAAAAATATAGCTTAATCCCGGGCTGCATTCGGGCACTTCTTCAGGGGGTAAATTTTGTAACCAGACATGGCGTGCGGATACCGCCGAACCCAGCAAAGCCGAAATGGCTCCAATAATAGCATAACGTTGCGTGCCTTTTTGTGCAGGATTATGTAAAGCTGCAATGAGGAAGATAATACCCGTGAGCAAAATCGCAACACGCTGTGATATACAGAGTGGACAGGGTTCCATTTCCTCTACGATTTGAAAGTAAGCACCGACGGCCAGCATCGAAAAGCAACTAAGACAGCCAAGGAAAAACCAGGTTCTCGCTTTAAATTGAATCATTCAATAACTCCTATTTCTTTTTTAAATTTTCTAATATCCCGGTTGGCACCTAGTATCACTAAAATATCACCAACATCGAGGGTATGATCTTGTTCGCCCAGTGCGAAGTATAGTTTGTCCTCCATTTCTTTATCGACAACACCAATTAAAAATAAGTTATATTTTTGATTTAATTGTAATTGACTGGTCAGTGTTTTATCTAAACTGGAATCTTGTGGGATGGTAATTTCGGACATATGCAGGTCAGCGCGCCCAAAAACAACCTGATCTAGTACCCAAGCAATACTAGGTTTAGTGAGTAACTGGTAGATTTTCGAGCTACATGCTTCATAGGGGTCAATAATTTTATTAGCACCCGCCGCCAATAATTTCTCAGCAGACTCAGGTTGGTTGATGATGCTAATGATTTTGAGCCGGCTATTTAATGCCCGCGCAGACAGAGTTAGAAATACATTTTCCGAGTCATTTTCTAGAAAGCAAAATAGGGTTTCTATTTGCGAATCCAAACCAATGGAAATTAGATCTGCATCCTGACGATAATCCAGTAATTGTGCCAGTAGATTATTTTGCTGCGCTAGTGCAATTTTTTTAGGATCGGCATCTAGTATCAGCACGCTATTTTGCTTTGAGCTAAGTTGTTTTATAAGCTCAAATGACATGCTGTTATAGCCAAAAATGGCAATTAATTTAGTGTTCATATTATGGCACTTTTAAACGACTGGTTTCGATTAAATCTTGTAAATGTTCAATGCTTAGTTGTCGCCCGAGGATCACTAAAATATCACCTGTACCCAGTACAAATTTGGGGTCAGGGTTAAAATAAAAATGTTGGTTGTGTAGTTTGAAGCGGTTTCTGTGTTTTATGTGCTTTGGATTGTCACTCACAATACCGAGTAAACGCGCTTTATATTGATCAATATTGGCTTCATGTACCATTAACCCATCTAGAAAGCAATTTGGGTGAATGGTTAATGCGTCAATTTGCACATCTTTTTCTGCATGCAGAATGCCATGTATTGCTTGAAAGGCAACAGGTTGCCCCAAGTATTCGGCAGCCAGCTGCCCAGCAGCAGTGAAGGGTTGCACAATATGGTTTGCACCTGCTTGATAAAGTTTTTTGACATTATCTTCACGGTTGGCGCGTGAAATAATATTAATGTCAGGGTTTAAATAGCGGCTAGTTAGGGTGATATACACATTAATAACATCATCACCTGTGGTACATAAAATAGTATTAGCCCCATGGTTAATGCCTGCTTGTTCTAATACTTTATTTTTGCTGGCATCTTCATGTAAGGCGATATAACCTCTTTTTTTTGCCAGCATTATATTATGCTCATCTTTATCAATGACCACAAAACTAAGATTATTATCATGTAAATGACGAGCTACCTCTTGCCCCACGCGACCAAATCCACAAAGAATGGTTGAGTCACTGCATTTTTCAATATTAGCCGTTACTCGGTCTTCTTGGAATTCACTCATTTTTTCATTAAAAGCGGCGACAATGATGGATGTGAAGAAGGCCAGCACGCCCAAACCGGAAATAATAAGTGCGGTGGTGATAAGGCGACCACCTGGCGTTACTGGAGTTAAGTCACCATAACCAACAGTAGAAATAGTAACAATCGCCCAATAAAAAGCATCATAAAGGTCTGTGATTTGCCCACCCGCAGTTTGATTTTCAAACATGTAAATTGCGGTACTGGCAATGAGAATCAGAAAACTCATTAATATTGCCAGCGTGGTTAATTCAAAACGTTTACTGCTAAGAACGTTGGTAAAGATTTGAATGCTTTGCGAATAGCGAAATAGTTTAAACAGACGAAATATTAAGAAAATACGCAGAATACGCAGCGGTCGATAGCTTGGTAAAATGGCGAGCAAATCAATAATGGCGCTTGGGGAGAAAATATAGCGTAATTTTATGGCGGTGATAGTTAGCAGCACTTTGTGCAGGTGAAAAGGAGTGCCTAAGTATTCACTATTTTCATGTTGTTTAATAATATGACTGTGCACATCTGAGTATAGCCAGCCACGTAACAGGTATTCACAGATAAAAATAGTGACCACACAATTCTCAAATAAAATAGCCCACTCACCTGTTGTATGTTGCACCTCATAAATCAGCAAAAAGATGCTGCTCATCACCAGTGTGATCATAAAAACATCAAAGTATGATTTTAGTTTGCTATGTGGATTTTCTAATAAATCATAGCAAAAGGCTTTGGTTTTCTGATAGTACCTGGAAGACTTGGTGCGATAGGCAAGAAACAGTGTTAAGCGAGTCAGCATTTATCGGGAATTATAATAATTGTGCTAATTGATGTAATGCCTGACCACGATGGCTCAATTGGTTTTTTGCCCTAGCAGATAATTCGGCAGAACTGCAATTTTCTGTAGGGACCCAAAATACTGGGTCATAGCCGAAACCATTACTACCTTGCTCTTGCATTAAAATAGAGCCTTCCCAACTGCCTTGGGCAATAAGTGGAAAGGGGTCAAGGGCATGACGCATTAATACGATAACACAGACAAAGCGTGCCGTGCGTAATGTGGTTGGTACCTTTTGCATTTCCAGTAGTAACTTGTCCAAGTTTTGTTGATCACTAGCATGCTCGCCAGCATAACGAGCAGAAATAACACCAGGCGCACCCTTTAAGGCATCAACGATTAAACCAGAATCATCGGCAATAGCAGGCAAATTGCTGTGTAAAGCAGCATTGCGCGCTTTGATAATCGCATTTTCAATAAAAGTACTGCCAGTTTCTTCCGCTTCTTGAATATTAAGTTCTTTTTGGGTGACAATAGTTTGTTGGCTGAGTATGGTCTGTATTTCTTTGATCTTGCCTTGGTTGCCACTGGCTAGAACTATTTTTTCTGAGTTGAGAATTGACATTTTTATAGATCGAGTTAAAAACTGTAGCGCTTCTGATTAAGTAACAGGGATGAGGCGGATTACAGAATGATTGGTGTGGGTACTTAGGGAGATGGAAAAAAATAATCATCCAATCTTGTTGGTCTTTTTGTCCG
>CAZXJK010000153.1:0-7052 GCA_964640895.1 uncultured Methylomonas sp. | reverse complement strand
TTTTTTGATAAGGCACTTGGAAATAAATAAGCATCCAATATTTAGGCAGGTTTTTTGTTTGTCATTAGTGCTGTAGCAATAGGTGCATAGCAGGCTACGTAACTATTGCTACAGTACTGATAACGGACAAAAAAATCCAGTAAAGATGGATGATGTGTGTTTCTAGGTGCCTAAGTCCTGAATTCATATTCAAGGCGCATAAATAGACGCATAGCTGGCTACGCAACTCTTTATGCAATGCCGAAGATGTAAAATAAGGCACTTGGAAATAAATAAGCATCCAATATTTAGGCAGGTTTTTGTTTGTCATTAGTGCTGTAGCAATAGGCGCATAGCAGGCTACGTAACGATTGCTACAGTACTGATGACGGACAAAAAAACCAGTAAAAATGGATGATTATTTGTTTCCAGGTGCCTAATGACCAGTAAAATATTAGATCAATTGTGCTTGGGTACTTATATGGTTGGCACTTAAGCAGCTTGAATTACTGATTGTTATTAAGAGATAATCTATACTATATAACTGTGGTAAAATTTAGTCTCAAAAAACTATAATAACTTGGAGATTGGTATGTCAAAAATTCGTTCTATTGTTTCTGCAATTATCTTAGCAGGATCAGCTTCAGCTGTTTCTGCTCTCGATGCTCTGCCGACGACAGCCCCTGCCCCTGCTAATAACCCAACAACGATTGCAAAAGTAACATTAGGTCGTATTTTATTTCATGACCCTAGACTTTCTTCTACCGGCACTGTTTCTTGTGCTTCCTGCCATAACACTATGTTAGGGGGCGAAGATAATCGCCCTAACTCTATGGGTGTTAATGGGCAAACGGGTGGACGTAGTGCACCAACAGTCTGGAATGCTGCTTTTAATGAAGTACAATTCTGGGATGGCCGTGCTGCAAGTCTTGAAGAGCAAGCTGCAGGTCCTGTTACCAATCCAATTGAGATGGGCATGAAAAGCTGGGACGACGTAGTGGTGCGTTTAGAGTCAATCAAAGGCTACCAAAAACTATTTACTAGAGCATTTGGCACCAACTCCATTTCAAAAGACACGGCAACTAAAGCGATTGCAGCCTACGAAAGAACTCTGATCACGCCAAACAGCCCTTATGATAGATATGCTAAAGGCAGAAGTAATGCTCTAACTGAGCAACAACAACGTGGCCTTAAAAAAGCAGTAGAAATTGGCTGTGTAAATTGTCATAGCGGCCCTGCTTTTAATGGCGCAGGTACTTTCCAAAAATTCCCACTTATGGATAATGCTTATTTAGAAAAGCAATATAGCTTAAGTGATGATAAAGGACTTTTTGAAGTAACAGGCAAAAGCGGTGATGAGAATTACTTTAAAGTGCCTACATTACGAAATGTTGCTTTAACAGCACCTTATTTCCATAATGGTTCTGTACCAACATTAGAAAAAGCAGTGAAAGTGATGGCAACAGTACAGTTAGGTATGGACTTACCTGATGAAGATGTAGCAGATATCGTTGCTTTCTTGAACGCATTAACGGGTAAATTCCCTAAACAAAAAATGCCTGTTTTACCCGGTACTCCAGGAACTACTTTTAACTAAGATAAGTTCTTAAAACAATAGGGAAATATCTACCCTATTGTTTTTTTTGTAATGAGCAGGTGCGGGGCGTAATGCTTTTAGCCTGCTCTATACCATAATAAGCAGGCTAAAAGCATTACGCCCCGATCGTAAAAATAACTGTAAACAACCATTCTCCATACAGTTATCTCGTCCCAAACCTTTTATTAATTTTTATGTTGAACTTAGTTCGCCTCCTTAGCTTCAGTTGTTTAATTCTGTTAAGTTCTGCCATACCCAGTTATGCGACTGAACCAACGACTAAAACAGCAGAAAATATCACGCTTAATTTTGTCGATGTCGATATTCGTTCAGTTATTGCGACTATCAGTAAAGAAACAGGCAAAAACTTTTTGATCGATCCGCGTGTCAAAGGCAAATTAACTATTTATTCAAGCACACCTATCAATGCAAATGCACTCTACGATGTTTTTTTAAGTGCACTGCGCACACATGGCTATACTGCTGTAGAACAAAATAATGTCACTCATATTGTGCCATTAATGGAAGCCAAACAAAGCCCTACCCCTGTTAATACTCTAAATAAAAATGCTGCGGGTGCGCAACAAATCACCCAAGTCATCAAATTAAAAAACATTTCTGCAATTAATCTTATTCCGGTATTACGCCCATTAATGCCTAAAGAAGCCTATATTGCCGCTTATACGGCGACTAACTTATTGATCTTATCTGATAGTGAGCACAATATTGTGCGCATCATGCAAGTGATTCAAAGCATGGATAAAGTTTCTGATAATGATATAGATATTATCCCATTGGCTAAAGCCAATGCTAATCAGGTGTTAACAACTTTAAGCAGTATGCTGCCCAAAAAGTCGGCCAGAACAAATATTAATATTAGTGTTGATAAACGTACCAACAGTATTCTCATGAGTGGTGACCGTGTTGAACGAGCGCGCTTAAAAAAATTGATCGCCAAATTAGACTCTCCGGTTTTATCGCACTCAGCACATCATGTTATTTATCTCAAGCATGCCTCGGCCATTGATCTAGCCCCTATCTTAAATAAAATTATCAATGCCTCTGAAAAAAATAGCAGCGACAAACAAGGTACCACCGAGAAGCCCTCTATTATCGCCGACGAAGCCACCAACTCCATTATTGTTTCTGCAGAAATGGACGCATTTCGCTCACTAGCATCTGTTATTCAGCAATTAGATATTCCCCGTCAGCAAGTATTGATTGAAGCTATTATTGCTGAAGTTTCTATTGATGGTACTAAAAAAATTGGTGTGGAATGGGGCGTATCGGGAAAATCAGGTGATACCGTTGGTTTTGGAGGCAGTACCAATACTGGCTCATTATTAAAAACGCTTGCTGAGCTCGCTAATGGCAAAGGCGGTAAAGCGGCCGCTGCTGCAGCGACAGGTGGGTTTTCAGGTTTAATTGCCAATGATAGTTTTGGAGTATTAATTAACGTATTACAAGATGATACCGATTTTAATATCTTATCTGCACCCAGGATTTTAACAGTTGATAATAAAGAGGCCGAAATTATCGTCGGTGAAAATGTACCTTTTGTTACTGGTTCATTCACTCAAAGTAACGAAGGCTCTACCAATCCGTTTCAAACGGTTCAACGACAAGATATTGGTTTAACCTTACGCATTAAGCCGCAAATTAATGCGGGAGGCCGTATTGGCCTAGAAGTTTATCAGGAAATATCCACGGTAAAAAAGACCACCCAAGCCGTTGACTTAACCACAACCAAGCGCTCTATTAGAAGTAATGTTTTAGTGGATGATGGCAAAATATTAGTCCTTGGCGGCCTGATGGATGATGTCACTACCAACATAGAAACTGGCATCCCCTGGTTAATGGATATTCCTTATTTAGGTTGGTTATTTCAATCGCAGGAAACGGTGGTAAAAAAACGTACCTTAATGGTATTTCTAAAACCAACCATTTTAAAAACCCAATATGGTAGCGACCTAGAAACAGGCAGAGCCTTTGATGCCGTGAGACAAGAACAAGATAAATTCAATCGTCAACCTTTACTGTTAACGCCTGATGCAGATCGTTACCAAATGCCTGAGTTCATGCCTGCGCCAGTAGTGGAAATGGAAACACAGCCCTAATGATGCTCCCTTATGGATTTTCCAAAGCACATGGAGTGTTACTGCATACCGATACCGAGCCTTTACAACTATGGATGCTTGCTGATACCAAAATCAGCGCAATCCAAGAAGCACGGCGAGTGGCAAATGTGCCCGTGCAATTAGTCAAAGTAACGACCAAACAATTTAGTAACGAATTACAGCGTATTTATCACAGTGGCTCTTCGCATACCATGCAAGAAATGGAAGCCTTTGATGATGAGCAACTGCAAGACTTATCCGAACTGGTTCCTGAAGCAGAAGACCTGATGGATAGCACCGATGATGCGCCCATTATTCGTATGATCAATGCGATACTCACTGAAGCCATTAAGGAACAAGCATCCGATATTCATATTGAGCCATTTGAAGAGCGCTTGCGGGTACGCTTTCGTATTGATGGTGCTTTACGCGAAGTGTTAACCGTCCAAAAAGCCTTGGCTTCACTGGTGGTTTCTCGTATTAAGGTCATGGCAAAATTGGATATTGCCGAAAAAAGATTACCGCAAGATGGCCGTATTTCATTGAAAGTAGCAGGCCACGCCATTGACTTACGTGTATCGACCTTGCCGAGTGGTCATGGTGAGCGAGTAGTGATGCGCTTATTAGATAAACAAGCAGGCCGTATGAATTTAAGCAGCTTAGGCATGCTACCTGCCGACCAACAACGCTTTAGCGAATTATTAAACTATCCGCACGGTATTATTTTAGTGACCGGCCCTACTGGCTCAGGTAAAACCACTACTTTATATGCAGGTCTCACCCAATTAAATGAGACCGAGCGCAGCATTATGACCATCGAAGATCCGATTGAGTATCATTTGGATGGTATTAGTCAAACAGCAGTCAACACTAAAATCGATATGGATTTTTCCCGTGGTTTACGTGCAATATTAAGGCAAGACCCTGATATTGTTATGGTTGGCGAAATCCGTGATGCAGAAACTGCACAAATTGCCGTGCAAGCTAGTTTGACAGGGCATTTGGTATTATCAACATTACATACTAATACCGCAGTAGGGGCTATTCCACGCTTGCAAGACATGGGTACAGAACCTTTTTTGCTGTCTTCTAGTTTGCTCGCTGTCTTGGCACAACGTTTAGTCCGAACTCTTTGTTTGGAATGCCGTGAACCTTATCGCGCTGATGCGAGCACTACGGAACTCTTAGAGCATAATAGCACTGAAGCGTTAACGCTCTATAAACCTATCGGCTGTTCTGCATGCCACCAACTAGGTTACCAAGGACGTTTGGGAATCTATGAATTAATACAAGTTGATAACGCCATGCGTGATGCCATTCATAATCAAGCGGGTACATTAGAATTAGAAAAGATTGCTCGTCAGCAAACCGCCTCCATTCGTCAAAATGGCTTTATGCAAGTTAAGCGCGGCATCACTAGTCTTGATGAAATTTTACGGGTCACCAAGGAAGATTAATGCCTGCGTTTCGTTATATTGCCCTAGATGCCCAAGGTCGTAAAAAAAAAGGTACATTAGAAAGTGATACTGCACGACAAGCGCGGCAACAACTACGTAGCCAAGATTTAAAGCCGTTAGAAGTCCATATTGTTAATCAGGCCGTTAATAACTCCCAAACTAGTTTATTCAGCCCAAGTATTCGCGCCTCCGAACTCTCGCTATTAACACGCCAATTAGCGACTTTAGTGCGTGCCGCTTTACCTTTAGAAGAATCACTACTCGCTATTGCGCAACAAAGCGAGAGCCAAAAAATCACTTTAGTATTAATGGCAGTACGTTCTGATGTCTTAACAGGCAAACCTTTGGCACAAGCCTTAGAAAATTTCCCGCGAATTTTCCGCAAAGATTTTATTGCGACCGTAGCAGCAGGCGAGCAATCAGGTGATTTAGCGATTGTATTAGAGCGACTTGCTGATCATGTTGAGCGTAGCCAGCAATTAAAACAAAAAATTCTCGGTGCCCTGCTCTATCCAGCCATTCTCACGATGATTGCCTTATTAGTGGTTGGTGGCTTATTAACCTATGTTGTGCCGCAAATTATCCATGTCTTTGACAGCATGCAACAAGATTTGCCGCCCTTAACCAAAAACTTGATCGCATTGAGTAGCTTATTACAAAACCATGGCGTACTCATTATCATTGTTTTCATATTAGCTGCAGGGTTTGCTTATTTCTTACTACAAAAACCAAGCCTTAAAGAAAAATGGCATTTATTGCTATTTAAAATGCCGCTGATATCGCCACTAATTCGCACCTTAAATAGTGCCCGATTTTGCCGCACCTTAAGTACTTTACTAATGAGTGGCGTATCCATGTTGCAAGCACTCAGTATTGCCAGCAAAGTAATCAATAATGTGCCCATGAGTAATACCGTACAACAAGCTATCCAACAAGTACGTGAAGGCAGTAGCTTATCGCATGCATTACAACGTGGCATCGGCTTTCCACCGTTAACGATTCATTTAATTGCCAGTGGTGAGTCCAGCGGTCAATTGGATACTATGCTAGAAAAAGCCGCTGAAACCCAAGAGCGCGAATTAGAAAGTTGGATTAGTAGCTTTTTAACACTACTAGAACCCTTATTACTCTTAACCATGGGCGGTATTGTTTTAACCATCGTCTTAGCCATCATGTTACCCATTTTTAACCTTAATCAACTTGTATAATGTTAACAAAACAGAAAAAACACTCAGGCTTTACCTTAATTGAAATTATGGTCGTTGTCATCATCCTCGGTATTTTAGCCGCTGTGGTCGTGCCCCAAATTATGGATCGGCCCGATACCGCTCGCTTGACTAAAGCTAAACAAGATATCCGTGCGATAGAATCGGCACTTAATTTATACAAACTGGATAAATTCAATTACCCGACCACTGAAGACGGCCTGGAAATATTATCCCCTAAATATTTAGATCGTTTACCAATAGACCCATGGGGCAATGAATATCTATATTTAAGCCCAGGTGAGCATGGGGCTACGGATATTTTTTCCTATGGTGCCGATGGTAAAAAAGGTGGCGAAGATATGAATACTGATTTGGGTAGTTGGGATAAATAAGAAGTATGAGGGTTAGCTAGTACTTACCATTAACAAATATAGGTAATACACAACTCCTCATTATTTGAAGCACCTAAACGTAGCCTAAGGGAGATGGAAAAAAATAATCATCCAATCTTGTTGGTCTTTTTGTCCGTCTTTGGCGGTGTCGTAACAGTTACGTAGCTTGCTACGCGCCCGTTACGACACCACCAAAGACAAACAAAAATCCTACCCAATATCGGACGATTATTTATTTCCAGCTCCCTAATACAAATGAATTACATTAGTCTGGATACGCTTAGGTACTAACAAATAATGAC
>CAZXJK010000152.1:0-7086 GCA_964640895.1 uncultured Methylomonas sp. | reverse complement strand
GTAATAGGGGGGATATTTTCATTTTTTGTTCCTAAATGATGGGTGATAAATTTTCGGACATACAGAGCTTATGCACTTATTATACAAATTTAGATACTTACAAAAAAGCCAAAACAGCCTGCAAATCAGGATCATCGACAAATACATCCGCCTGCCCTCGTACAATATCCCTAGCAACCACTCCACCAAAACCAATACAAAAAGCACCTGCTTTTTTAGCTTCCATATCAGTATTACCATCACCGACAATCGCTAGCTTTAAATTATCAGGGTTCAATTGCCGGCAAACTTCAGCTTTACCGCCATTTCTGGCCAGCGGGGATTGTTCATTAAACTTAAGATAATTCCCCTTATCATCAAAATAAACATCGACCGCATGCACATGATCAACCGCTATATTTAACTTGGCTGCTAACGGCAAAATAGCTTGTTTTAAACCACCACTAATAATGTGTATTTGTTTACCTTGATCTTGCAATTGCTGAAAGACGGCGGCTACACCTAGCACCATACGCTCTATATAAAGCTCAGCGACCCAATCAATGGCCTGTTTATCAGGTTGAATCAAATTAAGGCGCTGGCCATAAACTGATTCCAAAGCAACTTCACCATTCATGGCGGCATTCGTTAATGCAGCCATAGCAGTACCACAACCTGCTCGCTCAGCTAACTCATCAATGCCTTCTATCTCGCTTAATGTACTATCGCAATCAAAGCAGATAATATCAAAACTCATATTTAATTAACCTGTAAAATTATTACCCATCTTGCATTTATTACGATTAAGTTAAGGCGATAAACATAGGATGTGCTGGGGCACGAAGCGCATCTGTTGGTCTCTTGATGCGCTTCCTATCGTCAGCACATCCTATATCAAAGCTCTTAACTTAATCGTATTGTTTGTACGACACTGCAAATTATTGGGTATTACAGCTCTATTTGGATTGCCGATTCAACCGCCGCCAACTCGCAAACTTCTTGTAATAATGCCTCATCCAATTTTTCAGAAATGCTAATCACCGCCATCGCTTGCTGATGGCTATCCGCAACACCTACTTGCATACGTGAAATATTGACATTAGCCTTACCCAATACCGAGCTGATCGCACAAATAACACCTGGTTTATCATCATGTTTGGTTACCAACAACACCCCTTCAGGCACTACTTCAATTTCATACTGGTTGATATTGATCAAACGCGGATGCTTATCACCTAATAAAGTTCCCGTTAAAGTAACGACTTCTTCATCGGCACAATAAGCAGTGACTTCCACCAAAGAAAGGTAACCGGTAATTTCTTCCGTTTTAGACTCAGTTAATGTAATCCCTTGACGCTTGGCAATATTTTCGGCATTCACGCTATTAACAGGTGTAGACACTTGGCCTGTTAATAAACCCACTAATGCACCAACTGATACCGAGCGTACTTCTGCTTCAGAGGCTTTGCCTAATAAAGAAACTTTAATGCGTTCAATAGGCTGAGTCACCAAACCTGCTAGTACTTTACCCAAGCTGTGTGCTAAGCCAACATATGGCTCAGATTTTTTAATTTCTTCCGCTGATAAACGCGGTACGTTTAATGCGTTAACCGCTTCACCTGTTTTTAAATAAGTCACTGCTTGGCGTGCAATTTCAACACTCACAGCCACCTGCGCTTCTTTAGTCGATGCGCCTAAATGCGGTGTAAAAACGATATTGTCTAACTCTAATAATGGTGAATCTTTAGGAGGCTCTTGCTCGTATACATCTAAAGCTGCACCAGCAATATCACCTGCTTTTAATGCATCATACAATGCGGTTTCATCAATTAAACCACCGCGCGCACAGTTAATAATACGGGCAGATTTTTTCATCATCGCGATTTTTTCACGGTTAATGATATGACGTGTTTTTTCTAACACAGGGCAATGCAATGTTAAATAATCTGCTTGCTCAACTAATTCATCTAAAGAAACAGGTTCTGCACCACATTCTGCAAAAATTTCAGGGGTGACAAATGGATCGTAAGCAATAACGCGCATACCCAAACCAACACCACGACGTGCTACGATACGACCAATCGTACCGAAACCTAAAATAGCTAAGGTTTTATGGGTAATTTCAGCACCCATTAATTGCGAACGCTCCCACTTACCTGCACGGATTGACTTATCTGCTTTGGGTAAATTACGACTGAGGGAAAACATATGTGCAATCGCTAATTCAGCCGTGGTAGTTGCATTTGAATCAGGGGTATTCATCACGATAATACCCTGCTCAGTTGCCGCAGGAATATCAATATTATCCACACCAATTCCAGCACGACCAATGACTTTCAAATTTTTACCCGCACGAATGACTTCTGCAGTGGCTTTGGTATCACTTCTGATTAATAAGGCATCATAATCAACAATAACTTCGCACAATTGCTCAGCTGTCATTCCTGTATCAATATGAATTTGAATACCTTCCTGCTCATTTAGGAAGTTAATCCCAGCATCAGCCAGTTTGTCGGAAATAAGAATCTTTTTCATACTCTAAATAGTATCTCTATAAAAGTTAAGCTAAATAAAACCCTACACTTTAACAGTTTTGCTATAATCGAAACAATGAATTTTTCATAAATTAACCTTAATCTAAATACCGTGTCTGAATACAGTAAATCCTTTTTTTCGTTGAACTCATGGAAGCAGCGCTTGGTTTTTTGGATTGGTGCTGTTGTCATCGGCTTACTCATTGCTACCATGACCTTATTAAGTGAATGGGCATCGGCGTTTTATCGCTCGGTTTCACAGCTCTACCCTTGGTTTAATTTTGTGGTGGCTCCTTTTGGCTTAGCACTCACTGCTTGGATAACCTTTCGCTTCTTTCCGGGAAGTCAGGGCAGCGGCATTCCACAGGTCAAAACCGCTTTGGAAATCCCCCATACTCTGGCTGAGCGCACTAAACTAGTGTCTCTGCGCATTGCTTTTGGAAAAACTTTTTTACCTATTATGGGGCTATTATCCGGTGCTTCCGTTGGCTTTGGCGGCCCTGCTACCCATGTGGGCGCATCCCTAATGGCATCACTAGGTAAGGCGGTTAAATTTCCTTCCCATTATATGGAAAAAGGTTTGTTGTTAGCAGGCAGTGCTGCTGGCTTTGCCGCTATGTTTAGTGCGCCCTTAGCAGGCATTATGTTCGCCATCGAAGAAATGGGACGTACTCTGGAAGAGCGCATTAGTACCTTAGTCTTAACCGCCATCATTTTTGCTGGGGTAACCGCTTATTCAATTTTAAACCATACTTTCTACTTTGCCGATAAAACACTCGAACTGCCTTGGGGAGAAAGTTGGCTAGCCATTCCTTTATGCGGCGTGGTTGGGGGCCTTGCGGGAGGTATTTTTAGTAAAATAGTTGTTAGTGGTCAATACTTCATCAAACGATTAAATACCTCAATTGTTCTAGTTGCCTTTGTTTGTGGCGGTGTTATTGCCTTACTGGGTTACTTATCTAATGGTGATAGTTTTGGGACTGGCTATCAAGTTGCTAAAAATATTATGCATAATGAAGCCAATGTAGACCCCTTCTTTCCGCTGTATAAAATGTTGGCGACCATTGCTACTTTCTTTAGCGGCATTCCCAGTGGCATTTTTGTACCCTCTATTGCTACAGGGGCTGGTATTGGCGCAAACCTAGCCAATTGGGTGCCCATTGCACCTGGCTCGGTGATGGTTTTATTAACAATCACCGCCTATTTTGCAGGCATGTTGCAATCCCCGTTAACTTCTTTTGTAGTGGTCTTGGAAATGACACATAGTCATGAAATTTCTATTCCCATTATGGCGGCAGCCTTTATTGCTTCCAACACCTCAAGACTAATCAATCCTGAGCCGCTTTACAGAGCCTTATGTCATGCTTATCAGGTTCACCGTAGAAATGATGTGATAACGGAAGACCTGGCTAAAATAAATAACCATGACAATGACAATGACACTAAACAAGACCTTTAAAGTACTTTTTATTAGCCTACTCACTGTCACGCTAATCACCAGTGCGTATTGCTTTTTGTTAAGCAAGCCAGCTGCTCCAGAGCTTACTTTTAAAACGATTACCAATAAGGACATCAATTTACAACAGTTACAGGGGCAGCCCGTCTTGGTAACTTTTTGGGCTAGCAATTGCCCTAGTTGCCTTAAAGAAATTCCGCATTTTAAAAGCTTATATCAAGACTATCATCAACGCGGCCTAGAAATCATTGCCATCGCCATGCACTATGACCGCCCTAACTATGTTGTGCAAGCCAGCAAGACCCACCAAATCCCTTATGATATAGTATTAGACCTACGTCAAAAGTTTGCTCTAGCCTTTGGCGATATTAGTCTGACACCCACTACCCTATTAATTAATCCTCAGGGAGAAATTGAATATCAAATAACAGGTGTTTTTGATTTACAGGCTATGCAAACGCGTATCGAAACTTTATTAACACCCCAAGGAACTTAAAAACAATGCTTTGGTTAAAAGCCTTACACCTTATCTTTATGGTCACCTGGTTTGCAGGATTATTTTACCTGCCCAGATTATTTGTCTACCACGCCATGAGTGATGATGAAATCAGCAACGAACGTTTTAAAGTCATGGAGCGTAAATTATTCTATGGCATCATGACACCTGGCATGATTATCACCTTTATCTTTGGCACTTGGATGCTCATTGATTATGCGTGGGGCATGTACTCTTCTATGGGCTGGTTACATGTTAAATTAACCTTGCTAGCACTATTAGTTGTTTATCATTATTATTGTTATCGTTATTTAGTAGACTTCAAAAACGATAACAATCCCCGTAGTCATGTTTTCTATCGCTGGTTTAATGAAGTACCCGTGGTATTTTTAATTACGATTATTATTTTGGCGGTAGTGAAACCGTTTTAAAGTGAACTCAGGAATAAGAAGAAAACGAAAGAAACTGTGAAAGAATTATGTGTAGGTTGGAGTGAAGCATGAACCCCAACCATTTCAAATCTCATTAAAGGAATATTGCATGAGTAAAAGCGTGCCACAAGTTGCTGTATTACTTGCTGCCTATAATGGCATAAGCTTTTTAGAAGAACAGTTAGATAGCATCGTGCAGCAACAAGCCGTTGCTGTCACAATTTTTATCAGTGTAGATTTTTCCACCGACAGCAGTTATCAATGGTGCTGTCACTATGCAAAAACACATCCACAAGTAAACGTTTTACCCTACGGTCATAAATTTGGTGGTGCCGCCGCTAATTTTTACCACCTCATTAAAGCAGTCAATTTTGCTAAATTTGATTTTGTTGCCTTAGCTGACCAAGATGATATTTGGCTAAAAAATAAGCTCGATAGTGCCTGCAACAAACTAGAAACAGACCGCTTTGATGCTTACTCCAGTAATGTCACTGCTTTCTGGGAAGATGGCCGTGAATTATTAATTCATAAAGCGCGCCCACAACGTCAATATGACTATTTATTTGAAGCAGCAGGACCGGGTTGCACCTATGTTATGCGCACTGCCCCGATGCTGCAGTTTAAAGAATTAATACAGACACATAGCCAGCAAGTCGCACAAATAAGCCTACATGACTGGTTGATTTATGCTTTTTTTAGAGCCAATGAACTGCAATGGTTTATAGACCCAGAGCCAGGACTACTCTACCGCCAACATCTGGATAACCAAGTAGGCATTCATAAAGGTTGGCAAGCTATTTTAAAAAGACTCAAATTATTACATAAAGGTTGGTGCAAACAACAAGTACTCAATATTGCCAATTTAGTAGGTAATCATGGCCTAAACTTGCACTCAAGATTCACCATTTTAAAAAATATCCAGCAACTACGTCGCCGTCACCGTGATCGCTGGATACTGTTTTTTATTGCTTTAATCGGGCTCTATTAATCATGCAAAAAATACTCGTCACAGGAGCCACTGGCTTTATCGGCCAAGCAGTGCTCAACACATTACACACCCAACAAATACCCATACTGGCAGGAGTACGCAGCTATTCAACTGCCATTCCCAAAGATATTACACAAGTAGAACTCGGTGAACTCGCCACAGCCATGGATCATAGTGTAATACTAAACGATGTCGATATAATCATTCATACCGCCGCACGCGCACATATTTTGCATACTACAGACTTAGATCCACTAACAGAATTTCGTAAGGTCAATACGGCAGGCACTTTAATGCTGGCGCAACAAGCAGCCGCAGCTGGAGTCAAACGCTTTATCTTTATCAGTTCCATTAAAGTAAACGGTGAATCTACCCATAACGGCAAACTGTTTACCCCTGAGATAACAAACATACCAACCGATTCGTATGGCTTATCTAAATACGAAGCCGAGCAAGGTTTAATGCATTTGGCTAAAACCACAAACATGGAAGTTGTTATTATCCGTCCCCCTTTAGTTTATGGCCCTGAAGTAAAGGCTAATTTTGCCAACTTGGTCAAATGGATTGACCGCGGCATTCCTTTGCCGTTTGGTGCTATTAACAATAAGCGTTCCTTAATTGCTTTAGATAACCTGGTTAGTTTTATCATTCATTGCAGCCAGCACCCAAAAGCAGCTAATGAGATTTTTTTGGTTGCTGATAAGGGTGATATTTCAACCACCCAATTATTACAAAAAGTAGCGCAGGCTCTTGGAAAAAAGGCACGTCTATTACCTATTCCCACAACTTGGATGTCCTTTGCTGCACACTTAATAGGCAAACAAAACCTCAGTAGCAGGCTATTTGATTCATTACAACTAGATAGCTCTAAAGCTCTTGATTTGCTCGGGTGGCGGCCTATAGTTAGTATTGATGAGCAGCTTAATAGCTGGTTAATACAGTAGGTTGGCTATAGGAAATGCCTCCTAACAAGTTTGGTATAGATAAGAAGCGATAATATAGACTGATGTGCATTGATAATAAAATATTGGGTTAGATTTTTCAAGTTAGGGAGCAGGAAATAAATAATCATCCAATTTTTAAAACCGATAAGCCAGTATTAGTGGCATCTCTGGGAAATTTTGGATGATTTAATTTTTCCATTTCCCTAATGCGCGTAAGCTCAATACAACTTTAGCCCCTTTTGTTTTCCATCTCATACC